>JAGOBX010000259.1 GCA_017999075.1 Candidatus Babelota bacterium
TTTTACCTTTTGATTTTACTACAAATAAACTTGTTCCTATTGAGCTTGTGGTTGTGAATTTTTTAAGTGTTAATTTGAATTTTTTTCCTTTAGGCAATGTTGATGCGTCAACTTTAATGGTTTTTCCGGATAATGACATTGAAGTTGAAACTCCTGAATAATTGTATAGCAGAACTTCTCCCAATCCGCCTACGGTAGTAGTTGGAGACGGCGACCAGTCTGACGGAATTGTTAAAGTTACTTGTCCGCCTGACATATCTTCAGTAGCAGTATAATAAAAAGTCAGGCTGCTGAGTTTGTAGTTTGGTTTTGCTGGAGTTGTTCTTGAAAATTTTGCAGTTCCTGTACCGTCTATCGAAACTGTCCCGACAGGTTTATCAGCAGGAGGATTCCAGTATTTTTTTATGAAAGAATCCCATCCTGTGGCTGCATTAAAATTGCTTGCTGCGTATTCTGAACCTTCAGCGTTGTTATAGGCAGTTTGAGTTTTAGGGAAAAATATTGCCGAACCGAATGAATTTGTTCTGGCGCTTCCGTATTTATATTCAATAACTGCTGATGATAATGCTGTCATAACAGAACTCGCTCCTGATAATACTGCAGGATCTGTTATGCCTTTAGCTGAAATGTTTTTCATAAAGTGATATAAGTCGGCATGCGGGTAACCATCAGCTTCCGAGAATGTTCTTGTAGCTTCTCTTGCTAATTTTATTTTTGACCATTGGTTAGCTGCAGAAATAAAATTTTTTATTGCGGTATGTACGTTTGAAATTTTTGTCAAATCTATAGCGCTTTGAGTTACTTCGGTTTCAACTCCTTTATAAGATTCGTCGTATTTTGTTACAATGATTGAACCAAGTGTTTTAGCATCCATAGAAGGGTTTGCCGCAAGTTGAGGCATAATTAAATCATAAGGCCAGCCTGCGCCTGGTTCAAGTTCTTCTGAACCTACCATAACATCCGCCAAATCTTTTACGTCTGTAGCTACTTCAATCATTCCCATTAGACAAGCATCAAAACCGATCAGATTCAATTTTGTTCCGCTTGAACTTATAGCAGATTTAACTTCTTTCATATACAAACAATCTTCGCCGTTTGAATCATCCCAGCAAATTGCTTTTACTATTCTTCCTGCTCTTGTTCTTTTAGCTCTCCATCCGCCTCCGTGATTCCATAAAACTAAAGCATATTTTTTGGCAGGATAATTTTGAGTTGTCCATACTATAAAATCTTTTAAGGTATTTGGATCTCCCATATTTTTTTCACCGAGATTTTGCACTGGAGTACTCTGAGGAGTATCCCCTTTTTTAATATAAAATCTTCGGGTATCTGTCCAATTGCCGTAAGAACTGTTTTCTCCGGGAATTCTGTCAAACTGAACAACAATATTCAAATTTTCGTTTGAACCGGATGTTGCCATTTCATTGAAATCATTTACTGCATCGCCTTCAAGATTACAATCGCCGTCCATATAAACCATCCAAGTCCATTCTTTTGTAGCTGCATAAATTGATGCTGTAGAAAAAATTAAACAGGTAAGTACAACCAGAAAAAACAATTTTTTCATAGGTTTGGCTCCTTAAAAAATATTTTTTGGGTACCATATTAATATACTGTAACAATATATGCTTGTCAAATCTTAAAGTCTATTATTTATTCAATTCATTTTTTATCAATATATTATTTTTTTATTTAATAATAATGAAAAAACAATATAATATATTGATAAATAATCAATTAGTTAAAAATAATATTATTATCTTAAGATTTTTTCAGTTTATGCCGATAAAAAAAACGATTAATTTGTAAAAACTATTTATATCTTAACTTAAGGGAAAAATTATGATAAGCGCATTATATACATCAGAATCAGGAATGTTAAGTATGCAGACAGGTTTGGATGTTATAGGTTATAACATTGCAAATGTCAATACCGAAGCTTTTAAAAAGAATGATGTGACTTTTAAAGATTTATTATATCAATCATATAATGTTGCTCAAACTAATATAAATCCGCTTCAAAAAGGTTTGGGGGCAATGTTTGCCGATGCAAGGAAAATTATGACTCAAGGTTCTGCAATATCAGGATCATCTGAAACAGATTTGTATATAAGCGGTAATGGTTTTTTTGTATTGAATAAAGATGGTATGCAGTTATATTCAAGGCTTGGAAGATTTAGATTTGAAGCCGGAGAAAATTCTTCTGAGAATGGTTTTCCTGTAGTATCATCAGACGGAAATATTAATTATTATCTTGGTAATCCTACTGTAACTACCGCATTAAAATTAGTTAATCCGAATGACGGCGCAGTTTTACAGGGATGGATGGCTGATACTGAAACTGGAGAAATAACTTCTTCGGGTTCAGTTTCAAATATTGAAATAAGTGAACCGTATTTTTATATGAACCCTAAAGCTACTACTTATGAAAATGTAAAAGGAACAATAAATGCTGAAGCGGCATTATCAGTATATAATTCTTCAATGATTAAAAATATGAGTGTCGGAGGTTCTGAAATCGGTCAATCAGAATTATCAGATAATATTGAATTGTATGGAGCTTCAACCAATAATATTAAAGGACAATATAATATAGAAATTTATGAAGATGGTTCTGCAGTAGTAACTTTTGTATCTGAAAATGGACTTACTCCTCCTTCATCAAAAACTTTTGATGAAGGAAGTATTTCAACTGAAGTTGATGAAAATGGCGAAATTGTTTTGACAAATCTTATTCCAGGGTTGGAAATAACTTTGAAAAATGATATCGATTCACAGGTGAAATTGACCATAGATAATTCGGGAAAATCTATAGGCGATGAATTTTCTGCTATAAATACTGTTATTGATTCTTCCGGCGGAGAACATTCTGTAATGACAGTTTTTACTAAAATTTCAGAAAATACATGGAAATGGAAAACAGACCTGATTAATGAAGAAACTTTTACAGGCACGGGTAATGCTCAAAATTTTGTATTGTCAAATGATATAAATCAGCAGTATCCTGTTACTATTACGGCAAATAACGGGCTTGTTACAAGAACTATAGAACCATCACAATTTTATTTTTTTGAAGATAATAAAATAATTACTAACGGAACATTTGAATCAAATGAAACAATTACAATTTCATATACTGATAAACTGGGGAATTCGAGAACTGAACAATTTACAGAACCTGAATACAGGCAGGCGTTTGTTTTAGATAAAAATATTGATCCTGAAACAGTAAAAATTTTTGTGGGCGGAAATGATTCTCCTCTGTCTTCTGAAAATTATTCGGTTGTAGGAAATAAAATTATTCCTGTAGATCTTGACGGTGACGGGAAAAGTGATCAGCCGTTTATTTATCCGGGAGCTGATATTAAAATAACATATCAGATTTCTCCTGTTTCAAAAAGTATGGCTGCATTTTATAAAGATGAATTTCCTGGTTCTGGAAATGCTGAAAATATAACGCTTACCAAAAAACCTGATTCAGATAAAGATATTACAATTAAAGTTGTAAATAATATTACCGGAGAAGAAGAGGTTTTAAGTTTGTCTGATTTTGATCTTACGGAAAATATTTTGTCGCCGAAAGACACTGATGGCGACGGAACAGCTGACAGTCCAGTTATAAATACTGATGAAAAACTTGTGGTAGAGTATTCTGAATATGTCAAACCTGTTACATTGACAGAAAATTTTACTATTGAAAACGGAAATAATGCAGCTCCTATCAGATTGCAGGCAGTTCCTGATTTATCTTCTATCATTGTTAAAGTAAATGGTGTTGAAATATCAGCGGATAATTATGAACTTGGCGGAAATATGATTTATCCTAAAGATACAGATGGAGACGGTATACGCGATTCATTCGGCTCTACAGGAGATATAGTTGAAATAAGTTATGATATTGTAAGTCAAACTGAAGGTATAATTACATTTGATGCAATAGGAAATGTAATCGGAGGTTCAAGGACTCCAGAAATAACTTTTAATATTAATACTGCTGCAGAACCGTTAGTGATAGATTTTGATTTTGATAAAATAGTTCAGCAGGCAGGAGTTAAAGATTCTCTTAACGCTGAATATGACGGAAATAAAGAAGGGTATCTGACTAAAGTTCAGGTTTACAGCGATGGAACAATTTCAGGGTATTATTCAAATTCTGAAACAAGAGATATAGCGCAGATAGCTCTTGCTACTTTTACAAATTCTGAATCGCTTGACAGGTTTGGAGACAGTTATTTTAATGTAAATGCTAATTCTAATGAAACTGCGGTAATTTCAACTGCCGGAACTGACAGCGCGGCAGGAGTTATAGTTTCAAATTATCTCGAAGGTTCAAATGTGGATTTATCTACAGAGATGACTAATATGATAATTTATCAGCGCGCATTTCAGTTGGATGCCAAAGGAATCCATACTGCTGATGAAATGCTGCAAAATGCGATTAATTTGAAACGCAGTTAATTTTTGCTTATTTTAATATTAAAATTCTGAAATACACGAGTCAAGGAAATTTATTGAATCGATAAATTTTCGTTCATTGAACAATTCTATAATTATATTACCTGAATAATTATGTTCTGTTAAAAAATCAAAAACAGATGTAATTCGTTTTTTATTTGATAAAGCATTATGGTCTTCATTAAGAAAATTAATATCGTGCAGATGAACCAGTTTTATATGCTCGGCCAATTCAGTTAAGCAGGTTATATCCAAATTATATTTAAATAAATGCCCGAAATCAGCACAAATTCCTATTTTAAAACGTTCCACAAAATATTTTAAAAATTTCGGATGATAATAAATATTTTCAGCTGCAATAGAAGATTGAATAGAGGTTTTTTTTAAGATGTATTCAAGATTTTTTGAAACATTTGAATAAAACTGATTTTTAATTTCATCAGATAACTCATTGTAAAATTTTTTTTTGTTTAGAATTGCAGGCAAATCAAAATGAATTACAAAAATTTCAGAACCTATAATCTTTCCTATTTCAATAATTTTAATCAATGAATCAAGTTTTTTTTCTGAACATTTTTCTGATAAATTAATATTTAGAGGAAGATGAACTGCGTATTCCAACCCGATTTTTTTTTTTAAGTTTAGTATTTTTTCAGTATCAAATGGATTAGGAAGTTCAGCTGAATCTTCAGTTTCAAAAAATAAAATTTGAATTGTTTTGATAATTTCAAAACAAGCCAGTTTTTTGATATTTTCACATATTTCAGCCGGATATATATAAGAAGTAGTACCGAATTTGAATTTCATAATTTTTAAAAATAAAAGTCAATCCGTAAAAAAGTTTTTCTTAAAAAATTAAAATAAAATAGTTTTAAAAATTAAATTACATTTTTGATATTAATAAAATTCCTGCAGCCAATCCTGATAATTTTGCGGTTTCGATTCCAAAACCGATTGTATCTCCGTTAAATCCGTTGAATTTTTTATTTAATCCAAAAGAAATTATTAAAGATATTGTAAATACTGATATGACATATATTGCGGCAAATATCAAATTAAACAAAAAAACGGATAAAACAAATGAAAAAATTACTGATACTGAAAGATGTTTGAAAGAAATTTCTTTTTTTAAACTGTTTCCCAATCCTTCTTCAAACATTGGTTTAAAAAAAAGCGTCTGGATAAATGCAGGGATATAACCTGATACAGGATATAATAAAAGTAATTTTAAATATTTATTTTGAACAACGGAAATCATTAGTCCGATTTTTATAATAAACAGAAAAAACAGGAGACTTGCCGCATACA
>JAGOBX010000260.1 GCA_017999075.1 Candidatus Babelota bacterium
CTTTTTTTGATATTTGTCAAGTTTTTTATTGATATTAATTTTAACTCATTTTATATCATTATAATAACTTTATTTTTTTTGGCAAGTTTTTTTTAAAAAAATTATTAGTAACAATTCCACGCATTTCTTTCATCTATCCCTTGATTTTTCGTAATAATGGTTTTATAAAAATATTTTAAACGAACAAAAAACAATTATTTTTTTATTATAGTTTATAAAATGTAAAATTATTCTTGATATAAATAATAAACAATATATAATTATAATGTTAATTTGTTTGATTATGGGGGAAATTTATCAAATGAAAAAAATATTATGGATTTTTATTTTAATATTTTTCTTCTTCGGGAACGAATCATTATTTTCTGCAGAAGTTCCTTCTAAAATTTTACAGGATGCAAAAATATTTTATGAAAATGGATTATATGTAAAGTCACTTGAATTAGTGAATTCAGCATTGAAAATAAATCCTTATTATAAAGACTGTTATAATTTACTCGGTTTGATTTATCAAAAAACAGATAATTACGATTCTGCAGAATTTTTCCTAAAAAAATCAATTTCACTTGACAGTTCTTATGATAAATCAATGTTTGATCTTGCTAATATTTACATTTCGCGTGCAAATTATGATTCTGCAGCGGCAATACTTATAAATGCATTAAAAATTAATTATAAAAATCCTGAATACAGATCAGCTTTAATGGAATGTTATATTAATACAAGTAATTTTAAAAAATTTTTAGAAGAATTTGAGTTAATAGAAAAACTGCACCCTGATTATTCTGTTTCAAAATATTTATACGGCAATTATCTTAAAAAAACAGGCAAAACTATTGATGCAAAAAAATATTATCTTGAATCTTTAAAACGCGAATATACTCCGCTCATTCCTTATCCTTATCTTGATTTAGCTGACATTTTATTATCTGAAAATAATATACTTGAAGCAAAAGACTTTTATGAAGAAGCTTCAAAATATCCTGAAACTTCAAAAAAATCATTTATACAGCTCGCTAAAATTTATAATTACACAGGGCAATTCGATAAAACAATAAGATTATGGGATATCACTCCTTCTTATTATCTGAACGCATATCATATAGGATTAGCTTATTATAACCAAGCTATGACACTGTTATCTGACGAAAGAATAGAATCCGCAGGAAACCTTCTTGAACGTTCATTATTTTATTTTAAATCAGCCTTACTTTTAAATGCCGATGATGAACTTACAAGAGATATGATAGAAAAAATATTATTAAGAACATCACCTATAAATTCTTCTGAACGGAATGAATATTCAGAATACAGAAAACTTAATGGATTATATTTTTTATATGATAACGGAAAAATTTATGAATCAATTCTTGAACTTTATAAATCCATAAACCTTAATCCGCAAGATATTCAAAACAGACTTGAACTTGCTAAATTTTATCAGAAAAAGAATTATATTCAATCCGCTATTTCCGAATATGAAAAAATTTTAGACATAAATTCTTCCGATTTATTCTCAAAAGATAACCTTGAGTTATTAAAATATAATTATGAATCATTAAATCAGAATTTGAATGAATTTATTAAAACCAATCAGAATTTCAAAAAAAATCTTCTTAAAATAGCTGTTAAAATATCAGTTCCGGTTTATTCAATAAATCATTCGAATTTAAGCGAATATATAGAAGATATGCTTCAAAATCTTTCAGGAATTAATTCGAAATTTGAATTTTTTTATATTCCAAAACATCTTGAAACAATTGAAACTATCGAACAATATTCACGGACCATAGATGCTGACGGTATTATCATTCTGGATCTGATTGAAACTGATAATTATATAAAAACAGGTATTAAAATATATAATATTACCGCTTTAAAAAGCAACCCTAGGTATTCTATCAATAGACCAAGAAGAAGTTCCGATTTAACTGTTATAGAAGATAAAACATTTTTTGAAGGAAAAAATAAATTATTAAAGACAGCATGCGCAATATTCGATAAAATTAATAATAACTTTAATGCAATAGGAACTATTCAAAAATTGTATCAATATAAAGCAATAGTCAATCTCGGTTATATGCAAGGAATAAATAAATTAGATAAACTGAAACTCATATCGCGTCATTCTGATCGTGAGTTTTCAATCGGAGAAATTATTGTTAATGATTTAAATGAAAATTATTGTATATGCGATATCAGGGATATTTCTGTTTTAAACGCTATTAAGACAGGGGATGTTTCATTTATTACCAAATAAATCAGTATCTTTGGAGTACATTTAAAACTTAAAACGTTCAGTAAAAATTTAAATGTTAAAACCTGGTGCTGCAGCAGTTCTGTAATCAGGATATTTTTGGTTTAACATATCTAATATTTTTTTTGCTTTTTGAGGATTATTGATTTTTAAATATCGGACTGCAAGAGAATAGAGATTTTCAGGATTATCCTCCAATTCTGCAAGTTTAGCTGCTAAATATATGGTTTTATGAATTTTATTAATTTTATCGTATAATTGTATTCCAAACCTAAATATTTCAAGGTCGTCTTTATGGTTATCTTTAAAAGCTTTATTAAAATATTCGACAGAAGAATTCAAATCACCTAATTGAAACAAACATTTAGAAATATTCAAAAAAATTTCCGGGAAAGTAATTTTATAATCATATGATTGCGAATTAAATTTTTCTGCTGATTTCAGATGAGTTAAAGCAGAATTAAAGTCAAAAAAATGAGTTGCATACAGCATGCCTAATTTAAAATGTATTTCCGGATTATTTTTTGAATATCCTAATGCTTTTATAAAAGTTTTTTTTTCATATTCAAACATTTTATTTTTTTCATATTCAGCGGCAAGCATAACATAAAGTTTATAATTTTCCGGAAAAATTTCGATTTGTTTTTTTAAAAGTTCAATATATTTTGAGCTTTTAACTAAATAATTATTTTTGTTTAAAAAACTGTAGTGTTCGATTTTACCTGGAAATTTACATATTATTTTATTGATTGAAAGTATAGAATTATCTACTTTTTCATGAACCGGAGCATTATATCTGATAATTTTATTGTTGCGGAACAATCTTGTAACAAAATCAGTCCATTGCTGTAATTCTGATTTAGAATCACATACATTTTCGCGTTCAAAATAGTATCCCCATACATCAGGTTCAGCTGATTGCAAAATTTTCGAAAGTTTATCGGACAAAATTATTTTTTTATCAGCATCCAAAACCAGAATCCATGGATGGGCAGCCAATGAAATTGAATAATTACGAGCTGCACTGAAATCGTTAATCCAATTAAAACTGAAAATTTTATCAGTATATTTTTTACATATAGATATGGTTTTATCTGTTGAGCCTGTATCTACAATAATTATTTCATCTACCAAATCAATTACAGACGATAAGCAGTTATTTATTGCCTCTTCTTCATTTTTTACAATCATACACAATGAAACCGGAATATTGTTATTCATGATAAATATTTTTTATATTTGAATTTTTTTAATTTTAAATTATAATTTTGAATATAAAAAAATAAATATAATATTTATATTTTACTCAAGGAGTTAAATTATGAGATTATCAGTATTGATTTGTTTGCTGGCTGCCGCGATGTTGATATTATCAGGATGCGGCAAAGGCGTTATTGTAGGGAAAGTTATTGACGAAAACAATGATCCGGTTGCAGGCGCTCAAATAGTTACTGATCCGCCGACTTATTCAAAATTATCTACTGTAGACGGTTATGAAATGAAGAATATCCCATCAGGAGTTTATACAGTAACTGTAAATAAGTCAGGATATAGCAAAAAAGACATAGAAATTAAGGTTTTCAATAAAAGAACAACTCAGGCTGACGTTCAAATAAAAAAATTAAATAAATAAATTTTTTTTATTATTTTTTCTAGTTTAAGTGGAAAAATTTTTACTGCAAATCCGGAGTAAAAATTATTTTTTTATCTTATTTTATGAAACAAATTTTAAAGTTATATTTTTTTGTTGTTATTATAAATTATTTTTTACATCCCGTTAATTTTTTATATCCCGTTAATGCGGATAATTTGGTTAAAGAATCAAATGCAGAAAAATCAACCGTTGAAATAGGGGGAATAAGAGAATCAGTTTCGAAAAGTCACAAATCGAATGAAAATTTATCTGAAAAAATAAATAAAATTGAAACAAATCTTCCTGAACCTCGCTTAATGGATATTAAAATTATTGAGAAGGATACAGATTCAATTTTTATAAAATCAGATGATGTTAAATTAGAAACAACGCCGCAAGATATAAAAATACCTGTAAACCTCGGAGATTACACTGACGCGCCTTTTTATCTGGATACTGAAACAGTAAACTATTACGAACCAAAAAATAATAATACCCCAATCTCAATTTCTGAATATAAAAAATTTTTTTTATTTATCAGGGAACTATTGTCAAATAAACTATATAGTCAAATTGTAGAAGAAATAAATGAAATTCAAAAAAATCAATTACATTCAGGAGAAAGAGAAAAACTTAATTTCATAAAAATCTTTGCATATTTAGAACTAAAAAAAAATAATGAAGCCATTGTTATAATTGACGGAATAAAAAAAACAGATACTGCAAACAAGTATAGGGCATATTTATTGTTTTTCCAGGCGAAATATTTTGAAAATCTTAATCAGCCGGATAATGCGCTGAATGAATATTTAAAGGTTTTTAATCTGGAACCTGAAAAACAGGTTGCAGATGATGCCTTATTTAGAAGCGCAGAATTACTGATTGAAAAAAATGATATAAAAAAAGCAATAGAATATTTAGATATAATTATTGAAAAATATGCGCAAAGTGATTATTCAGACGATGCGGTTTTTTTAAAAGCAAAGTTATTTGATACAATAAAAGAAATAAGAAATTATTCAACAGCTGAATTTAATTATAGAAAATTGTATAAAACCTATCCAAAATCAAAACATGCCAAAGAATCTCAAAAACGCGGCGAAGAAATACGCATAAATTTTTTGTAAAAACAAAAAAAATTTCCCAATGCCTATTAAAATTTTGTTTATATCCCATAGGTCAGACATTGGAGGAGGAGAATTAAGTTTATTTGATTTAGTTTTATGGCTGCATTTAAAAAAAAAAATTATTCCATATATAATTTTATCTGAAAAAGGCGGGTTATATGATAAGTTTAAAGATGCCGGTTTTCATGTTGAACTAGTACCTCTGCCTCCTTTAAAAAAAATCAAGATTTCGTCAATTATAAATATAATACGTATAGTAAAAAAAAATTCCATCAATGTTATACATGCTAACACTACAAGAGCGGCAATGTATTCTGTTTTTGCTAAAATATTTTTAAATGTAAAGTTTGTATGGCACAATCGCGGTACAGATAAACGCGGTATTTTCGAATATATCCTTTCATTATTTACGGATAAATTAATAGCTATTTCACATTCTGTGAAATCAGGTCTTATAAATGCAGGAGTAAACCCAAAAAAAATATCTGTTATTTATAATGGAATTAATTTAGATTTATATAATAAAAATTCAGATAAAAAGAAAAGAAATATTCATCCCGAAATTACAAAAAATAATAAAAATATTATAAGTCAAAAAAAATATAACGTTGGATTGATAGGACGGTTTACATCTGAAAAAGGACATAAATATCTTATAAATGCAGCTGATTTGATAATTAATAAATATAATTTCAAAAACATTAATTTTAAATTTATCAGAAATGATAACTTTGGAAT
>JAGOBX010000261.1 GCA_017999075.1 Candidatus Babelota bacterium
TCAGGAACATATGAACCTGTTCCTGCAATAAATATTTTAGTTTTATCTATAGACATTTGTTATAATCTCCGGAAACTATAAATATAAAATATAAAACAAACAAATTAAATTCAGTAACCAGATGAAGTTAATGTTTTAATTTACTAATTTTTTTTATTGAATATTATAATAGATTCTTTTTTATATAAATCAATAATATTTTGTTTAAATCTTTATATAATAATAATTAAAAAATTATTGACAGTTCAGTTTAATTATTCTAATATAATATAAAGTATTTTATATTATTTTTTGAGGATTATTAATGAAAGCAGAATTTGTAAATCCATTTGTAGAGTCAGCGGTAACTGTGTTTAAAGATATGTGCGGTTTTTCAGTTTCAAAAGGTCAATTGTCGATAAAAAAATCTAATATTGACACGTTAGGAGTCGCACCTATAATAGGAGTTACCGGAGATGTGAGCGGCAGGGTAATTTATGACATGTCAATTCAAACTGCTTTAAAGATTTCTTCAATAATGAACGGAGAAGAATTGAAAGAATTCGATGATTTGGCTCAAAGTACAATATCCGAGTTGTCAAATATAATAACTGGGAATACGATTTCTTTGCTTTCTTCTGCCGGTTTTCATGTGGATATAACCCCCCCCACTTTATTTTTGGGGAAAGATATGCACATTTCAAAAGGAGAAATGCTTACTTTAGTGGTTCCGTTGCAAACCGATGCCGGCGAGATTTTTATTAATGTCGCTTTAAAAGAAAACAAAAAATAATGTTTTCGTTTTCATAATGAAATATCATGTTTTTTTTGATAATAAAATCATAGGCCCTTTTACAAAACAAGAAATCCTTACCAACCCTGATTTTTCAGAAGAAGAATTGGTTAAAGAAGAAAGTTCAGATAATTGGTTTAAATTGGGTATAATTTTTAAAAAAGAGCTGTCTGGTTCAAACAATTTTATCTCTTCTAATGATACAGAATCAAAATCTGAAAAAAAATCGGATGAAATTATTAATGATAATGCGCAACAGGATATATCTGATATTTTTTATCAATTTCTTGACGATCTTGAAAATTATTTGAATTTTAAATCTGATCTGAATCATTATAAATTTAAAAAAATATTTGAGTTTGTTAGCCGAGATTATAAAAAACATATTGAGAAGATTCAAAATAATACAGGTGCATTCATAGAACTTCGTATTGATGAAAAACGGAAAATCATTGAAAATGAATATAAAATTCAGTTAGAAACCAATAAGAAAAATATTTATGAAGAAATTAAAAATAATTTATTGAAACAATTTGAAATAGAATATGAAATTAAAGTTAACCAGATAAAAAAGGAAACAGAACAGAAATTTTTTGAAGATTTGAATAATTATAAA
Source organism: Candidatus Babelota bacterium (assembly GCA_017999075.1). GTDB lineage: Bacteria > JAGOBX01 > JAGOBX01 > JAGOBX01 > JAGOBX01 > JAGOBX01. Next base: position 1,389 of record JAGOBX010000261.1, read on the forward strand.
AAAGAAATAGAAGAAAAGTATAAATCTATTTATTTTAAAAACAGAGAAGAATTAACTGCCGAAATAGAACCTGTTATCAAAACCAAATATGAAAAAGAATTCAATGAACGGAAACAGGAATTTATAAATGAAGCGTTTAACAGACTTGAATCTGAATACGACAGAAAATTAAAATTAAATACAGGGATAATAAAACTTGAGAGTGTCATAGATGCTTCGAAAAAAATTAAAGAAACAATTAATTCCTATGACAAAAATTTCAGGGATAAATTAAAAGAAGAAATAAGAAATGAATTGAAAGAAGAAATGATGAGTGGAATTCTCCGGGAAGTAAAAATCGAACGTCAGAAAATAAAAGAAGATTACAATGCACAGCTTGAAGCAGAAAGGAAACTTCTGGAAATTCAATTGAAAGAAGAACTTGTAAAATCAAAAAAAATACTTAAGGAAAATGCTGATAAATATATAGAAGATCAGATAAAAAAGAAAAATGTAGATAATAATATATAATAAACTTAAGTTTTTATTTATTATATTGCATTTTTATTTATTTTTCATTATAATTAAATACCATTATGAAAACATTTAAAGGCGGAATACATCCTGAAGACAACAAACAGCTAAGCGCATCGATCCCTATTTCTAAAATGCCTGTTACTGAAAAAATTGCAGTTTCAGTTGCTCAGCATTTGGGAAAACCTGCTATTCCTCTGGTAAAAAATTGGGAGCCGGTTAGTTTAGGTCAGTTGATAGCCAAATCTGACGGATTTGTTTCAGCAAATATTCATTCGCCTGTTTCTGGGATTGTTGAATCAATTGAGAATTATCCGCATCCTGTTTCAGGATACGCTTCTGCAATAATAATAAAAACAGATTTATCAAAAGATCAGGAATATAAATATCCTGAAGCAACTGATTGGAGAAAATTGACTTCCGAAGAAATTAAAAGGAAAATTGCTGATGCAGGAATTGTAGGTCTTGGCGGAGCAACATTTCCAACTATAGTGAAACTATCTCCTCCGGCAGACAAAAAAATTGATAGTATAATAATCAATGGTGTAGAATGCGAACCATATCTGACTTCAGATTACAGGTTAATGCTTGAACATACGGATGAGTTAATTACAGGTTCTGAAATAATTCAGAAAATAATGAATGTCAATAATATTTATATCGGAATTGAATCGAATAAAAAAGATGTTTATGAAAAAATTAAAAATAAAAAATCTGTTCTGAAACCGGAATTGTTAAAATTGAAATATCCGCAAGGTGCGGAAAAACAATTGATTGATGCAATATTGAACCGGAAAGTTCCGCCTGGAAAACTGCCTATGGATGCAGGAGTAGTAGTTATAAATGCTGGAACATTATTTGCAATTTACGAGGCGATTGTTTTTAATAAACCATTGATTGAACGTATAGTTACTGTATCGGGCCGAGGCATTACCACTCCTAAAAATCTTCTTTGCAAGATTGGAACTTTGTGGTCTGATATAATTAGTAATTGCGGCGGGTTAAACAAAAATTCAAATATAATGCGCCTTATATTAGGCGGACCAATGATGGGATTCGCTCAATTTACTGATGCTGTCCCTGTAATTAAAGGGTGCTCAGGGATTTTAGTTTTAACAGATGAAGAAACTGTATATGTTGAAGAACAGCCATGTATAAGGTGCGGTAAATGCATTCGGGGCTGCCCTATGAATCTCATGCCTTCTGAATTAAACAGATTTATGGATTATAATGATATTGAAACATTATACAGATTGAATATTTCTGATTGTATTGAATGCGGCACGTGTGCGTATGTTTGTCCTGCAAACAAAAAAATAATTCAGAAAATAAGGAAATATAAAAATAAAGTTAGTGAATGGGCTAAAAAAAATGTTGGAAACCAATAATTCTAAGATTTATGAAGTTTCGGCTTCTCCTCACAGCATAAAACCAGAAACAATCAAATCAGTAATGTTTGATGTTCTTATTGCTTTAATTCCGGCAGTCATTGCAGCATTTGTTTTTTTTCGCTGGTCAGCAGTATATGTTATGGGTTTAACTATATTATTCTGTGTAGGTTTTGAATATATTTTTTCAAAATTATTATTAAAAAAAAATACTGTTTCTGATTTATCGTGTGTGGTAACAGGTCTTTTGCTTGCTATGAATTTACCAAGTAATGTTCCGTGGTGGATAATGCTGGTAGGTTCTTTTTTTTCAATAGTAATCGGTAAACTGGTTTTTGGAGGGATAGGGCAGAATCCGTTTAATCCGGCTTTAGTAGGAAGAGTTGTTTTGCTTGTATCCTGGCCTGCAATATTGACAACCTGGCCAAAACCGCAGTTAATAAAATCAGTTTCAGATATTTTTAGAAATATTGATTCAATAACTTCTGCAACACCTCTCGGAATACTAAAAGAAAAAGGAGTTTCTTATTTATCTTCCTCAACGCCGCATTTTTTATATTCGGATTTATATTTCGGATATTGCGGAGGTTCGCTCGGCGAGATATCAGCATTTGCATTAATTATCGGAGGTATATATTTACTGTACAAAGGACATATCACATTACACATTCCATTAAGTTTTATTATATCAGTTTTAATAATATCCGGGATTTTCTGGTTTACAGACAATTCGAAATTTGCTGATCCTTTATTTCATATATTATCCGGAGGAGTTATGCTCGGAGCAATTTTTATGGCTACAGATATGGTGACTACTCCTTTGACAGTTTCAGGTATGATTATTTTCGGAACAGGCTGCGGGATAATAACTATGATGATACGTATATTCGGAGCGTATCCGGAAGGAGTATCATTTTCAATTTTAATTATGAATGCGCTGACTCCGTTGATAGACCGTTATACAAAACCAAGACGTTACGGAATATAGAAATTTTATATTCCATAAATATTTATTATTTAGTAGAAACAAGGTATTTTAATTTATGAAATCAATTATTGTTTTAACAGTGATTTGTTTGATATCGGGTTTTTCTCTTGCTTATGTTAACCATACAACAGCAGAGAAACGTCTGGAAAATTCAAAACTTATTTTGGAAAATGCTAAAAAAGAAGTTTTATCAGCTGAAATAGTTTCTAATATGGCAGACATAACTGAATTAACAATAGAAGATGGGGTAAAGTTTTATAAAGTAACTGATAAATCCGGAAAAAATATAGCTTTAATAGCAGAATTTTCAGGGAAGGGATATGCTGGAGATATTAAACTTCTTGCAGGAATAAGTTCTGACAATACAATATTAGGACTTAAACCTTTGGCACACAATGAAACTCCTGGTCTTGGTGCCAAAATCAGCGAAGTAAATGAGAATATAGCTAAAAAGCTTTCAGTGTCAAATAAGAATATTGACATTAAAAAACCATGGTTTTGCGAACAGTTTAAAGGAATTTCCGCTGATTTGATTAAATTAAAGAAAGATGGAGGAAACATTGACGCTATTACAGCTTCCACAATTTCGTCGAGGGCTGTGACAGATGCTGTAAATAAAACCCTCCAGATTAGTAAAAAAATAAATAGATAAAAAATCATCTGCTGCCGCCTTATTTGAAATTAAAAATAATATGAATGGGAAAATATATATCTGTGTATTTTTTCTTAAAAGTCAGGGTTTAATTGAAGCGATTAAAAAAGAAGCTTTATTTCTTTTTTCCCATCTTCAAAAGAGTGAATTCAAAAACAAGGTAGAATTGATATCAATAGAACCCGATAATTTCAAAAGCGGCACAAGTGAAAATATAAATTGTATTGCTATAAGTAAATTTGATTCTTTTATTGTTGAAACTGAACCGGTATTGATTCATTTATTTATTCCATTTCTGAAAACCGCTTTTTATTTTCCGAATTTATTTAATTTTCAAGTTTTAATAACTGCTTCAGGAGGTAATCCGCTTTTTGGAATTAATAATGAAGAGTTGGAAATTCTTGAACAAGCTGTTGATTCAGGAAATTTGTATATTATAACACAATCGAAATATTCTTCAGAAAAATTTTTCAGTGATATTTTCCGCGAAGTTTTTCTGATTTATCCTCCTGATTTAATTGAGCTCCCGCAAAAAAACTCAAACAAATATTTAAACAAGAAGATAAAGATAGGATTTGCAAGTTCTCCGTTTATCAAAGAAGATTATATTAAACGAGGCATACATATAATAAAAAAAATAGCTGCAAAACATTGCGGATCAATGGAATTTGTCATATTATGGAGAAACCCCACATTAAAATTTTATTCTGATTCTGAAATTGAGGCTGAAAATATTGAAATCAAGTGCGGAGTTCAGGATATTAAACTTTTTTATGAATCAATAGATATTTTATTTGTTCCTTATACAGATA
>JAGOBX010000262.1 GCA_017999075.1 Candidatus Babelota bacterium
ATCTAAATATGCGTTAATTATATTTAAACCAATTGTGTCATATAAAACCGCATTATATTCTGAATTTATTAATGTGTCAGCCTGATTTCCATAAACATCGCGCATATGGTTTGAAAGAGATATTCTGTCTCCATCATTAATAAGTTTGTTGTAACCGATGCCGATTGAAAGAGTTGAACTGTCGAGCCATAAAATTAAAGATGTGTCACCGAAATTTTTTGATACTCCTGAATTTATTTTTATGGTATCCTGTAAATTTAGTTTAATTCCATTTGTTAAATAACTTGAATCCATAGGTTCGCTGAATTTTAAAACTATAGTGTCTCCGGAAGTAATAAAAGTAGAATATCTCTGAGAATAATCATTGTTTATAAATTCGACTTTTTTTAAAATTGGACCCGCATTATCAGGAATCTGAGAAGTAATTGAAGTATCTGCAAAATTCCCGAATATATCTGATATTGTTTCAAATAAATGAAATGTATCTCCGGTATTTAAAATATAATCAGCAGGTAAAGTTAAAATTAAACTGTCATAAATATTATTCCAATTAAATGCTGATATAGTTCCTAATATCTTCCCGTTATCATTTACAATAGCGGTATCTATTAAAGAAATAGAAGAAGTATCCAAAATGTTATTAAATGTTATTATAAAAGAATCTCCTGCACTGACTGAAGTATTTGAATCCGATATATCATTGTTTATGTGAGTGATTGAAATTATTTTAGGTAAAACGGAATTTACTTGTAAAGTCTTGCAGTTATTTTCATATAACTGTGTTGCAGAAAACAATTGGCTGTCACTGTAAACTGTTATATTTCCAAAATAATCCTTTAAATATACTGCAGGGTAAACAATCCCGTCGTTTAAAAAAATTGAGGGGGTTGTGATTCTATTTGTTTCAGAAATTTCAATAAAATATACAGTGTCTGAACCAGTCATATAATTTGTAGAATCATTATTATTTTGCCGGGAATAAAATTTTAAATATACCGTATCTACCGGATTACTGTCTGATAAAATCAGTTCTATGCTATACATTGAATCTGCATTTGAATTTTTTGAAAAAGTCAGATCTGCAGAACTGTCTTTAGAATTTAAAATATTAAATGAAGAAACAAGCGGACCGGATGAATCCACTATTACTGTTTTTCCGGTAGATTCAGTTATAAAAGTCGTAGATAAAACAGCATTACCAGCTTTATCAGTTCCTGTTACCCAAAATGTTATTATATCTTTATTTGAATAAGAATTTAAAGGAATAATCCCAGTGAATTCCCCTGAATATCGTGTTCCATTATAATTCATAACAGATGTTTGTTCCGTCCCGCCTTGTTTTTTATGATGCAGAATAAAATTCCCGGTTTCTATGAACATATCATCTGAAACAGTTATTACAACTGAAGTATCAAATCCTTTTATAAAACCAAAGTATGAATCTGGAGATGTAACCTGAGTTAATACCGGAGCAATAGCGTCTATATACAAAAAATTTGCATTGCCGGAATCAGTTAATGAATTCGATAACAAGGATGAAGTAAAAATATTCCCATCCAATGAATAATCAATAATTTCATCATTCAATCCTGAAGAATTATCTGTTCCGCTTATCCAGTATACGACTACAGTGTCGGAACCGCATAATGTTACCGGAAGTATTGCGGAAACATAATAAAATCCCTGGGTTTCAGCCGAGGATACAGTCATTGGAACAGAATTGGCATTATTTAACTGAATATAAGAAGCAGTATCTGATTTGAATCCGTAATTTAAATATAAATTGCCTGATGCAAGAGAATTATTTTCATAAACCAATAAATTAATTTGTATGTTGTTTTTTGAAACATAATCTTGATTTCCATGAGTAGAGCCGTATAGAGATTGTATAGATGGGCCTTGAGTGTCACATTTTATTGAAACAGTATTTGAAGCATCACTGTAAAATCCATCAAATCTGTCAAGAGCAATTATAGAATAATAATAGTATTTATTATTTTCAAGATTTGAACTTGTATCAGACCAAAATGTAAATGTGGATGGATACCCTGAATTTATAACTTGTGTAACAGTATCAATTAAATCCCCCTGACTCATTACAGTCTGGGTATCAGCGTTTGAGAAATCCGAATCGGATTTTCTGTAAATCAAATAAATAATATAGCTTTGATTAGTGCCTGAAGGAGTATCATTTGAACTACGCATATTCAACCATTTAATATCTATTTCCCCGTTTTTATCATTCGCAATATTTATTATAGTAGGATTTGAACTTCCCTGCGGCGCGTAATATATTTTAGCAGATAATGTATTAGTAGTGAATAGTATAGAAAAAAACAAGCACACACAATAAAAATAAAATATTTTTTTATTCATAAATATAAATAATAAAAAATTTTCATTATAAAGTCAATTAAATTTTTTTCCGTAACTCAGGAAGAAGTCCTGAAACTCACTCTGATACAAAAAAACAAAAAATGATTTTGACAACAAAAAATCTGTCTGGAAAAATATAAAAATATTAAAATCGATTTATCCGTATTTTTTTATTTGTGTCAATATTTTTTCAAGCCTAATTCTTCAAGAGCTGATTCAACAAAATCTTGGGGAAGATTGGGTTTTTGAAGAGCTGATTTATAAATACGTTTTGCATGTTCAACAAAATTTTTTTTCTTATAAAAATAAACAAATAATTTATAATATTCAAGCGGACTATCGGGTTTGAGCAATTCTTTTTCAATATTTAAAATTTCAGGCAATGTTATATCCTTGTTATTAAGCAGATAAATAAAAGCAATCTGTTTAGTATAAACCGAATTTGCATCAATTTTATCAGATAATTTTAAAATTTCTTTTATAACAAATTCAGATTTATTGCTTGAAAATGTGTATATCATAGTTCCATATAATTGAGCATCTCTGAAAAACGGATCAGTATAAACTGTTTTGAGCAAATATTTTATAGACATTTTTTCTCTATGTTCATCCTCCTGTTCAATACATTGGACAAAATTAATCCAATTAATATCCGCTTTAAACCTCTGACGGTTAGATAATATATATATCATGTCAATTGCGTCTAAATGATTATTTTTAATCCCGGCGGATATGAATTGATAACCCGATTTTCCCATTTTCCTAAAATTGATTGAAAGAAAATTCCCAAATAATCCGCCGCATAATATAAAAATTATTATTATCAAATAATATTTTTTCATATTCATATGCTGCGCTTATTAAAAGAAATTAATGAAATAATAAGAAATGCTGCTGCATAAAAAAAAGTATATAAACTAAGTGAAAACACGTATCTTGATAGAGAACTGAATTTATGCATATCAAACATAAAAAAAATATCATAATAAATAAAATTCGGCATTACAAAAAACAACACTTTATAAATTGACTGTAAAATGACATTCGGTTGATTAAATGTAAGCCAGTATTTAAGACTTTCTAAAAATTCAAAGGTAATTATTGAAACAAATGAAAGCATAATTGCCGGAAAAAAAGAAGTTGAATAAGTTGAAAATATCAAAGAAATCGAACAAATTAAAAGTATTTTCAGAGAACTTACAACAAAAAAATTCAATTTCATTATATTTGACAGTTCAAGATGAAAAATTAAAGATATAACTACAAATAAAAAAGTTATTATCAAATGCATGAATAAAACACATATTGATACTCCTAAATATCTTCCTATAACATACTGATTTTTTGAAATCGGTCTGCTTAAAATATAATAAACTTCCTTTGACTGAATATCTTTAATAATTGTAGTGGAACTTATAAAAACAGCTGTGATAACAGATATTAATTCAATAAAAAACATAGAACTGTCTATAAAAACACGTTCCTGAAACAATCCTGTAACATTAGCGCATATGAAAGCAAATCCTATCAATATCAGCGCAGCAGAAAAAAAACCAATATAAATATAATTCCGCATCAAACAAATTACAGTATGCCAAATTATGGTTTTTACATTATTCATTATTAATTACCTGATAAAATTTATTTTCAATATCAGCAATATCAGCTTTATTTTCAATGTCAGCTACAACCGAACCTTTATTTATAATTAGTATATTATCCGCAACCTTTCTTACAAACTCAAAACTATGAGTTGAAACAAGCAATGTAATATTCTGTTTAACTGATTTTATAATATCAATAATTAATTTTTGACCAAATGGATCAAGTCCAGTCATAGGCTCATCCAGTATTAACAATTTAGGATCATTAAACAAAGACAGCGCTATACCGGCTCGTTGAGATTGCCCTTTTGAAAAACGGCTTACCCTAGTATCAATTAAATGTTCAAGTTTAGTAAGCTCCGATAATTTTTTCATTTTAATTAACGTATCGTTTTTAGAAATTTTATATATTTTCCCAAGAAATCTGAAATGTTCGGCTAATGTAAGCTCAGAAGTCAAATTAACTTTTTCAGGCAAATATGAAAGAGTAATTCTACTTTCAGAGTCAGAACTTTTTTTATCAAAAATAGATATTTCTCCTGAATCCGGAGTGATAAAATTCAGTATACATTTTATAGTGGTAGTTTTTCCTGCGCCATTTACTCCCATTAACGCAGCAACACAACCTTCTTTTATTTTAAAAGAAACATTGTTTAAAGCTGATATTTTTTTTATTCCATCTAAATATGAGTATTTAATATTATTAACTTCTATTGCATTCATATTACCAAAAATAAACTAATGTTATAAAAAATATATTCAAAAAAATCTGAAACAAAACTATATTCAGTTAACTAACCTTTTTTCTATTTTTTTCGATCTGTCCGTTAAAGCTGCAATTTGATAATTAAATATTTCGATTTTATGACGAATTAATTCCATTTCAAATTTTAAAGATTCGCAAACCGTATTTCTTATGTTACTGCATTTTGATAATGTAAAACCGACTTCCCTGGTGTTCATTTTATCAGGAGCAAGTTTTTCAGCTATTTTTTCAGCTATTTCAGGAGTAATATTTCCCCCTACAGACACGCTTATATTTTTCAAACGGCATTTATCAATAACATCTTTTGTGAGTTTCATCATCAAATCAGAATTAATATTTTGTCCGAGTGAATTTGACAAATCAGACCTTCCCACAGTAGCCTGATCAATAGAATCTATAGATTCTGATTTAAGTATATCATCAAGATATTTGCACGCAGTTACAGTTTCTATATTTATATGTTTAGATAATTTTTCAAATTTTACAGAACCAGCCACTTCTTCCACTGTCAATATAAATTTATCCAAACTGTAAGCGCTTTCTATCATAGGCGCTATAATTCCGGCAACTCCTATTTGAACTGCATTATGAATATCGTTTCTGGCTTCAGGTCCGCCTATCTTCATAGCTATCGGAAATATATCATTGAATAATCTGTAAACTTCTCGTATCTCTTCAAATGACATACCTGCATCTTCAGTAGATACTTTAAGAGAATCGCACCCGAAATCATCCCGCAAACGCAGAGCCATATCACGAAGTTTCTTTTCATTGTCAAGCCAAACTATCTTATTCATAATAATTCATCTCCAGAAATTATGTATCGAAATTCAAACTTATTTTATCAGCTTTTGAAATACATTATTCTAAAATTATCTTATTTATTTATTACAAAAAATGCAATAAAGTTTTAAAAAAAATTATTTTCTTATTGATAATATTTATTTATTTCTAAATATTAAAGCATCGGTATTGAAC
>JAGOBX010000263.1 GCA_017999075.1 Candidatus Babelota bacterium
GACAAAATTTTGTTTAATTATATAATTCGAAAAAGTTTATTTAAAAAAAGTTTACGGGGGAAATTAAATAATGTCTCTTAAAATATATATTGAAAATTCTGATAAAAATATTGAAGTTGAAGAAAATTCTTCAGCAATAATGCTATTAAAAATTTTACAGCCTGAAAATAAAAATAGAATTGTAGCAATTAAAATCAACGGCATATTAAAAGATTTATCTGCCAAACTTAACAATAATGATAAAATAGAGCTTGTATCATTTGATTCTGACGAAGGAAAATCAATATTCTGGCATAGCAGCTCTCATCTTATGGCTCAGGCTGTTAAACGTTTATATCCAAACGCTAAACTCGCTATAGGCCCGTCAATAGACGATGGGTTCTACTACGATTTTGAGTTAGAAGATCCTTTCACGCCTGAAAAATTAGCTGACATCGAAAAAGAAATGAAAAAAATTGTCAAAGAAAATTATAAAATAGAAAGAATTGTCAAAACCAGGCAAGAAACAATAAATCTGTTTAATCAAAATAATGATAAATATAAAAACGAACTTGTAGAAGGTTTTTCCGAAGAAAAAGAATTCTCGTTTTACAAACAGTCAGAATTTGAAGATTTGTGTAGAGGGCCGCATTTATATTCGACAGGTTCAATAAAACATTTCAAACTTTTAAGCGTTGCCGGCGCTTACTGGCGTGGAGATTCAAAACGCGAAATGCTTCAGAGAATTTACGGCATTTCATTTCCAACCGCAGAAGAATTATCCGAATTTCTGCATATTCGAGAAGAAGCCAAAAAACGTGATCATAGAAAACTCGGCAAACAACTTAATTTATTTGATTTTTTCCCAGAAGGTCCTGGTTTTCCTTTCTTCAAACCCAACGGAATGATTTTATGGAATATTGTAGTCGACTATATCAAAAAAAAACTCAGAGATGCAGATTATAAAGAAATAAAAACACCTCTTATTTTAATTGAAGATTTATGGCATAGAAGCGGACACTGGGACAATTACAAAGACAATATGTATTTTACCCAGATAGATGATAGAACTTTTGCAGTCAAACCTATGAATTGTCCTGGATGTTTATTGATTTATAAAAGCGAGCTTCATTCTTATAAAGAGTTGCCGTTAAAATACGCAGAACTGGGTCAGGTTCACAGACACGAACTTTCAGGGGTTCTAAACGGACTATTCAGAGTTAGAACGTTTACCCAAGACGATGCTCATGTATTTTGTTCTCAAGATCAGATTGAAGATGAAATAATCAAGATAATAAATTTTATAAAAGAAGTTTACAGCGATTTCGGATTCACAGAATATAAAATAGGATTAAGCACAAGACCTGCCAAATCAATAGGTTCAGATGAAATATGGAATACAAGTGAAACAGCTTTAAAAAATGCTTTAGAAAAAATCAATGTTGAATATAAAATAAAAAAAGGCGACGGAGCATTCTATGGTCCTAAAATAGACTTTCAAATTCAGGATTCATTAAAAAGAATGTGGCAATGCGGAACTATTCAACTTGATTTTTCTATGCCTGAACGGTTTGATTTAGAATATATCGGAAAAGATAATAATAAACATAGACCTGTAATGATACACAGAGCCATTTTAGGATCTTTAGAACGGTTTATAGGAATGCTTATTGAACACTATGCAGGAGCGCTTCCTTTATGGCTCGCTCCTGAACAAATCAGGATTCTACCTGTTTCAGAAAATTATATTGATTATTCAAAACAAATTCTTACAGAACTTCAAAAACATAATTTTCGTTCTTATATAGACGAACGAAATGAAAGTTTAGGAAAAAAAATACGGGATGCTCAAATTGAAAAAGTCCCCTATTCTCTAATACTCGGTCAAAAAGAAATGGAAAACAGTTCAGTAAATTATAGAAAATACGGTTCTACAGAACAAATAAATTGTTCTGTTAATGATTTTATAAAACTTTTATCGTAAAATTCAGGAATTAATTTTAAATATAAATTGTGAAAAACACAAAAATGACTTGTTTGACAAACGTATCAAAGCAAATATTTTTTTAAATTTAAGCAAATAGGCACTATTGCTTTTTCATTAAGGAGGGGCTTTTATTATGGCTGAATTAAAAGGTTCAAAAACAGAAAAAAACTTGCAGGCTGCATTTGCAGGAGAATCACAGGCGCGGAATAAATATACTTATTTCGCAAAAGTTGCCAGAAAAGAAGGTTATCATTACATCGCAGATATTTTTGAAGAAACTGCTATGAATGAAATGCAGCATGCCAAAGACGAATTCAAACTATTTCATGGAATAGGAAATACTGCAGAAAATCTTCAGGAAGCTGTTAATGGTGAAAATTACGAAGTTGTTTCAATGTATCCTGAATTCGCTAAAATCGCTGCCGAAGAAGGGTTCAAAGATGCGGAACTTTTGTTCAATCAGATTGCCAAAGTTGAGGCAAAACACAGAGACCGCTATCAAAAATTACTCGATAAAGTTAAAAGCGGCACTGTTTTCAAAAGTGAAAAACCAATTCAATGGAAATGCAGTAAATGCGGGTATATAGTTGAAATCAAAGATGCTCCTGAAAAATGTCCGTGCTGTAAACATCCTAAAGAATATTTTGGTCCGGTTTCTTTATAAATAATTTTTAGATTTTAATACTATTATTGTTTATATTATATTATATTATATTTATTATTGAAAATCCATCATTGAAAATGCCTATTGCATTTTATGGAATTATATTATAAAATTAAGACAAAAATACTAAATATTAATTTCAATATTTAATTCATTAATCGGGGGACTGAAATGAAACAAACCTCTTTAGGTTTTGTTGAAGGCCGGGGCTTTGCCGGAGTGCTCAAAGCTACAGATCAAATGCCTAAAACTTCTGAAGTAGATTTTTTTTCATACGCCAATATAAGTGGTAGTTTTAATACTATAATATATGAAGGAGAGGTCGGAGCAGTACGCGCTGCAGTTGAAGAAGCAGCTCAATTTGTAAATGAAGTAGGAACATTGCATACTGTTAATGTTATTCCGGCTCCTCATACTAAAATATATGATTTTATAAAAAATAATAAAGAACAGACAATTAATAATGGCGAACTCGGAATAGCTTTAGGCATGGTTGAGACCAAAGGGTTTGTTCCTATGATAGAAGCTGCTGACAACGGCATAAAATCTGCAAAAGTCGAACTTGCAAACTGGCTAACTATAGGTGGGGGATACACAACTGTTTTTTTTAGAGGAGACGTGGCTGCAGTTTCTGAAGCTGTAGAATCAGCAAAAAAAACAGCTTCAAAAATAGGAGAAATTTTCAGTTCTCATGTTATTCCTTCTCCTCATTTGCTTACTAACGCAATAATGCCCATAGGAAAACTGCAAAACCAAAAGCTTGATATAAACCCTATTATAAAAAATAAAGGAGTTGGCGAAGCTATTGGAATTATAGAAACTCAAGGTTTTATTCAACTTGTTGAAGCGGTAGATGCAGGTCTTAAATCAGCCTCAGTCATTTCTACAGGATGGTATAAAGTAGGATCTGCTATGGTTTCAACTATATTCAGAGGGGATGTTGCAGCAGTTAAAACTGCTGTGTCTGCCGGGAAAACAGCAGCTCAAAAATTAGGAAAAGTATTAAGCTCGTATGTAATTCCCAGACCTCATTCTTCTGTCGAAAAAATTATTTAAGCTAAGATATATTTAAAATGAATGAATGAATGCTGAAATAATTGCTGTAGGTTCCGAAATATTATTAGGAAATATTGTTAATACAAATGCCCAGTATTTATCGGCTCGGCTGGCAGATTTGGGGATTTTTGTTTACAGGCATACAGTTATCGGGGACAACAGCCTAAGACTAAAAGAATCATTGGAATACGCTTATAAACAAAATGATCTGATAATCACTACCGGAGGTTTAGGCCCTACTAAAGATGATTTGACAAAAGAAACAGTTTCAGAATATTTTGGAAAAAAATTATTATTCAATGAAAAATCATTCAATTCTATAAAATCATATTTCAATAAAATAGGAATTGAGGTAAGTGAAACCAATAAAAAACAGGCATATTTTCCGGAAGATTCAATAATTCTGGAAAATAATTTTGGAACTGCCCCAGGATGTATAATAGAAAAAAACGGAAAATATTTAATTATGCTTCCTGGTCCTCCTAATGAAATGAAGCCCATGTTTGAAAATCTCGGAATTTCTTATCTGTCAAAATTTATAAACGGAGTTCTTGAATCAAAAACTTTGCGTTTAACAGGCATAGGCGAAGGGAATATGGCAGAACAAATTTCAGATTTACTTGATTTAAAAAATCCTACTGTAGCTCCGTATGCAAATATGTCAGACGTAGTAATACGGTTAACAGCGTATGCTGAAAATAAAGTTAAAGCATTAAAACTTATTGAACCAGTAGAAACAGAAATAAGAAAACGCTTGGGAAATTTTATTTACGGAATTAACAATGAAACTCTTGAAGAAATCGTTGCAAAAAAATTAATTCAAAAAAAGCTGACTTTATCTATTGCAGAATCGTGTTCCGGCGGGTTATTAACAGCAAAACTCGTTAATTTTCCCGGAATATCTGCAGTATTGAAAGAATCAGTAGTATGTTATTCAAATGAATCAAAAATTAATAGACTGGGAGTAAAAAAAAATACTTTAGAAAAATTCGGAGCTGTCAGCTCTGAAACAGCGTCAGAGATGGCGCAAGGTATAGCATTATCTTCAGGTTCTGATATTGGAATGTCTATAACAGGTATAGCAGGGCCTGACGGAGGAACTCCTGAAAAACCAGTGGGTCTTGTTTATTTCGGATTATATTTTAATGCAAAAAACAATATTGGCTCAACTTCAAATATAATAAATTCTGAAGAACAAATTTTCACTGAAAAAAAAATTTTTGCCGGAGATCGAAATAAAATAAGAAAACGCAGCGCAATATTTGCTATTGACATTTTAAGAAAAAAATTGTCATCAAAAATCTGAGAAATATTAAATGTATTTTTGCGGAAGGTCAGATGCCCACGTTATAAGCGTAAAAAATCCCAATCATTACGCTTGAAAAAATATAAAAAATTATATAAAGCAATACAGCACAAATAATTGGAGTCAAATCATAATTTCCTATTCTGAATTTAAACACCTTTTTTACAGGATTTATAAATATAAACGATAGATCATTTAATATTTTTTTCAATAAGTTTAATGGTTCATACTTAACTTTTACAAAATTCAAGATTATTGAACAGCAAATTACAGTTATAATAATTTCAATTATTGATATGCAGTTATAAAAACCAGTTATAATTATATTGGCAAGTCTGTGAAAATTATAATCAAAGCCAATAATAAAAACTGTAAATACATATAATAAAAAAGTGAAAATCAGGCAAATCGGATTTTCGTCATGAAAATAATCAAATATTTTTATTTTTTCTGTTATTTTCTTCACCGGAACTGTTACAGCATTAAAAAAAGAATATAATGCTACCGACAATTTAACATTGTCTCTTATCATTAAAAAAGATAGTATTATTGTTTGAAGAAAAAATCCCAAAGCAGAAGAAAGTCCAAGATGAAATGTTTTAAAAATATCAGGAGGCAAATCAATACGTTTAACTGAATTATCAGTTTTTAAAATCAAAAAAACAAGATAATTCAATTTATCATCAATATCAGTTATAT
>JAGOBX010000264.1 GCA_017999075.1 Candidatus Babelota bacterium
TTGACATACAAAACAAAATCATTATATCTGCAGATCAGAAAATCAAATATGAAAATCTTATAACAACCATCCCATTAATAGAATTTTTAAAATTAATAAACAATAGGAATCATTTCAATAATATGATTTCAAAACTTGATTATATCTCGGTTTTCAATATAAATTACGGAATTGAAACTTCCGTTAATAATCAAGCTCACTGGATTTATTTTCCAGAAAAAAAATATGATTTTTACAGAGCAGGTTTTTATCATAATTTCAGTGAATTTTCAGTGCCTTCTAAAAATCACCATTCAAGCTATCTCGAAATAAGCTACAAAGGTTCATCAAAAAAAAAGCAAAACAAGGATTTCCTGAAAGAAATAAAAAAACAGTTTTTTGAAATCGGAATTTATTCTGAAAACAATTCAAAAATATGTCAACAATTTTTACTTGACATAAAATACGCATACGTAATTTTCGACAGATACAGGAAAGAAGCTATAGAATATTTAACTCCTATATACAAAAAAAATTCTATTATTCCAGTTGGAAGATACGCCGAATGGGATTATTCATCAATGCAGGATTCAATAAAATCGGCTCATAATGCAGTTTCCAAACTATGAAAAAAATCCTTCATATCATAACTAAACTTGAATTTGGCGGAGCGCAAATTAATACAGTGTATTCAGTAAATCATTTTGCTTCTGCAGGAAACGATGTTACACTAATAACAGGTTCAGGAGGAATACTCGATAAAAAATTAATAGATGAACGGGTAAAACTTATTGAAATCCCTGAACTTATCAGAAATATCAATCCGTTTTATGATTTTATTTCAATGTTAAAATTGTATTTTATAATAAAAAAACACAACTTTGATATTGTGCACACTCATAGTTCAAAAGCCGGGATTTTAGGAAGAATTGCTGCTAAACTTGCAGGAACAAAAAAAATTCTCCATACTGTTCACGGATGGGGTTTTTCAGATAAACAAAATTACTTGGCATTCAGGATGTTTGTGATTCTTGAACAGATAACTGCATTTTTCACAGACAAAATAATTGCAGTTGCAAATGATAACATAGCTAAAGGATTAAAAAATAAAATAGGGAAAAAAAATCAATATACTGTCATAAGAAGCGGAATCGACTTTGAAAAATTCGAAAAAGCCTATGCTGACTCCACCGAAAAAAAAAATAAAACAAAAAAAAATTTAGGTGTAAATTGCGACGATTTAATCATCGTTATGATTGGATGTTTTAAACCTCAAAAAAATCCTATTGAATTCATTAAAATAGCTTCAGTTATTAACAAAAAATACAATAACATAAAATTTATTTTAGTAGGAGACGGCGCACTTCGAAAAGATATTGAAAATGAAATACAATCAAACAATCTTTCTGATAAAGTCATTTTAGCAGGGTGGAGGACTGATGTTCAGGATATACTTGCTGCAAGCGACATATTCTGTTTGACTTCACTTTGGGAAGGACTCCCCAGATCAATTCTTGAAGCGTATTCATGCAGACTGCCTGTAGTTGCAACTGAAGTTGACGGAACTCCTGAAGTTGTAATAAACAATAAAACCGGTTTCTTGTATAGTTGCGGAAAAATCGAAGATGCCGTAAAATATCTTGAACTCCTAATTTCCGATAAATCAAAAAGGTTAAAATTCGGAGAAAACGGATATGATATTGTTAATAGTGAATTTTCTGTTCAAAAAATGCTTGCTGATTTGGAGAAATTATACTAATACCATTTTATATTCAATTAAACATCAAATGTGAAATAAAAAACAAATCGGCTTTCAAGTCAAAAACACAGTTTTCTTCATATTTCCATTATTGAAACATAAAATTTTTATTTAAGTTTTATTCTCGCAATTTCTTTTGTCATATCATATCCTTGAGTCTGTAAAAATTCAAATTCATCTATCATATAACCGTATTCTTTATTATCATAATATATCTGCAATATTTTAGATTGATCCCATGAATTTTTTTCAAGCTGTTCAAGTAAATTCAAAGGTGGAATTTTTATTTTCTGTTCTATAGTATTAATTTTATATAAAAACGAGCCGTATTTAAAATATTCAAGAGAAACATATTTTTTCCAGAATTTATCAAAAATATCCCTATCTTTATTATTCCAATAAAAAGTCCTGTAAGATGGGTTTATTCGCATCGCTTCCCAATAATTAATCAATAAATGAGTGATACGGTTATTTTTAAATTCATTAAGCAATTCTTTCTCATCAGAAGAATTTTTTATAAATTCCATGAGCGGCTGTTTATTAAGTTCTAATGAATAACTTATAAAATCAATGTTTAAATAATACGCCCTGCTTTCACCTGCAATCATAATTTTAGAATTTTTATCAAGATTCGCATTTGCCCACAATATCGTTTTATAGGAATATCTTGGATATAATATTTTCGGCGTAGAAAGGTAATCTTCTTTTGAAATTTTTCTTTGAAAATATCCGGTTAAATCCAGACTGTCGTACATCTGAATATTATTAATAAAAAAACTTAAAAATATTATAAAAACAAGACTCCAGCTTATAATACGGTTATAAAGAGCAGCATAGCAAATACAGTAGCTTAAAATAATCGAAAAAATTATAAATGCCGGAATTAAAAACCTGTACTGCGGAGTTCCCATATACCATAATATATAAGATATTATAAATCCTGCAGTAAGTAAAATAATCTTTTTTTCACGCGTAAAAAAAGGAATTATCAAAAAGGGAAAAAACACCAGAAAATGAATTCCTATCTCATCTCCTGTCATTGTAAGATCCCATAATGATAACAGCAGCTTTTTCATATCAAAATTATAAACGTTTAATGCCATATTGAAAAAATTTCCGCCGCCAAGCTGAATAAGATTATCCCCGCCGAAATATTTACATAAAAACGGATAAACGGGATTCCCGGTAAAAATAAAATTTTTTATCAACCATATTGATATTATTAAAAAAATTACAGCAGATGATTTTAAAATAAAAGAAAAGCATGTTTTAAGCTGATATTTTCTTGATATATAAATTACAATTGCAGCAAATAATCCTGCTACAGAAAAAACAGTTGTGTATTTTATGCTTAAAGTCAATCCTAAAAAAACAGAACTAACATATATAAATTTTATGTTTTTCCCATAAAACAAATTTAATGCAGATGCCACAGCAGCTGCAAAAAATAATGCGGATGCCACGTCGTTTCCGCTATGCCATGAATTATAAGAAACAATTGGAAGAGAATAATATAATAAAACCGAAATTAATCCCGAATGTTTTATTCTGATATTTTTTGAAACAACCGAATATAAAAGTATTACAGTTAATATTCCCATACTGAAATGAAGAAGTTTCGCGGCAGTTTCATCGCCCTGAATCAAAGTTACCAAATACAGCATTTGCTGGGTTGAAGGAAAATTTGAATGTGCAATATACGGTATCTCAAAAATTTTATGGTGCATTAAATATAATTTTGGTACTGCAAGATGATAAACAAGCGCATCATAAAAAATTTCCGGCGAATAAGACATTATCAAATTTAATAAAAAAAAAAGAAAAAAAACAATTACTGCGGATATTGATAAAAGATCGAATTTAAATCTGATAACAGGCTTAAAATTTTGTATAGGAAATTTCCATAAACAAAGGATAAAAACAATTAAGAAAAATATTGTCATCGGAATTTTATACAACAATCCGGCAAATCCTGAAATTAAAATAAAATATGCTATAATTCCAAATCCTGAAATTATTCTGAAAATATTTTTTTCAATACAGGTCAATTCGTCTTCAACATCAAAAATTTTAAACAATATCCCGCCTATTCTATATGATATGACATACAAAATAAAAAGTATTGCAGCAGATGTTGCATTTCTTATGATTAATAAAAAAGTATCAGGCAATAATATTATTATATTTGAAATATATTTTACGGGACTTCCAAAACTTCTGAAATTCAAATAAGTCTTAAATGAAGTATAAAACCAAAAAAGAAAAAAAAATATTCCTGTTAAATAAAATAAATTAAACAATCTTTTTTTCAAACAAAGTTTATGTTCCATTACTTAAAATTTAAACATTTTTTCGAATAAAATAAAATGTTCTGCTTCCTTATCTTTTTCAATAGAAGGCGAATACCTGTATTTAAAAAAAGCATTTTTTTTCAAATTGTATTTTGCTTCAAGTTCAGACTGCCAGCCTGTTTTAATATCATTTGATAATACAGAATTCTGATTAACATTAACTACTTTCCCGCGATATTCAAAATACAAATCTTTAAACAGATATTTCCCTACTGAAACAGAAGTATTCAACAATAAATTATGTGACATTTTTTCAGAATCAGAAGATTCGTTGCTTTTTACAATATTTTCGACAAACGGAGCATTTAAATTGAAATATAATTTAAAATCTTTTAATAGCCTCTCTTCAATAGGTTTTCCTATAATAGCACTTATATTGCTGTCAACAAATTTATATACTCCATAATCATTTTCAGCGTCTACTGTTCTCCCGGTTGCAGTCAATGTTCCGATAGTTCCTATTCTTACAATTTTAAGAACCTCTTCTTGTGTAAGTTCAGGACGCGATGGAGCTCTGAATATAGGATTAAATTTATCAACAGGTCCTGAATAATTCAATTTTATTTCAAGCCCGTCTATTAAAGTTCCGCATTCTCCGGTTACTACTGGTATTCCAGCTTCGCTGTTAACAATCATTTCCGCCAAAACAAGATCGAATTTTCTGTTTAAATAAGGAACCTTGCCGGCATGCGCTGATAAAAATCCTTTTACAGAAATATCAAATTTGGTACCTTTAAAATATAAACTTGCTCCTTTATCCAACTCAATTTCAACTGTAAGATACTTATATCTTACATTTTCTCTTATATGCACATTGGCATCCCAAAAAGGATATATTCCTTCAGGATTAAATTTTGAAGATTTCTGCGGTTTTATAGGAGGATAAGTAAATTGAGCGTTGCTTACAAAAGCATCTCCTTTAACAACAGGTTTTCTTATAGTTCCAATCAATTTCCCTTTAATATCAGCCTGAGCTGTAAGTTCAACTTCCGGAACTTCTACAAAAATTTTAGTTGCAAACAAATTCACATTAAGATTATTAATATTAGAACCTGTATCACTCGTTAATAAAACATATCCTTTGTAATTGTCTCCTTTTATATTATCAAAATACACTTCATTATTATTTATTTTTATACTTCCATTTATATTTTTTATTTCTTTAACATAATCTGTCAAATACAAATTTACGTTTTTCAATATAAGCTCTGCATTAATTACAGGATTATCTATAGTATTTTCAATCTCAATATAAAATGATCCTGTTCCATCAATTTTCCTCAAAATATCAGTATAATAAGCAAGAGTTGACAAATCACTTGATAATTGGGTATATTTAAATTTAATTTTTTTCGAAGATAAATCATAAAATCCGTTTACTGTAGCTATATTTTTCCCATTTTTTAAAAGATAAATATTTTTCGTATAAAAAGAAGAATGGTTTTTTCCTATGTAAACATTCCCTTTTAATCCCCAGCAATTCATGTCAGGATCAATAAAAATAAGGTTATTATTATTAAAATTAAGTTTTAAACAAACAGTATCTAAATCAGAATTATTCACTGAAATATCATTTGAATAAACAGAACAGTTTGCATTAC
>JAGOBX010000265.1 GCA_017999075.1 Candidatus Babelota bacterium
TGTGAAATTATCTGTAATTTTAAAAAGAATTTCTTTTTCCAGATTTTTATATTTATTGTCATTAGAATTATATAAAGTTAAGAGATATTTGTTTGATTCAGAATAATTTTTTTGTTTTTTTTTAATATCTCCAAGATGATATAAAATTAGGGGTTTGAGCAGTTTTGATGTTTTTAAAATATCTTTTAATATTACTTCGCTATTGGATAATTCATTGATATTCTTAAAACATAGCGCAAGAAGAAATTTTTCTTTTGGTTTGAGATTATTGGGGTTTTCGTTTAATTCAGTTATTGCATTAAGATATTTTTTGTTGAAAAAATTCAAACTTGCGGAATTTGTAAGGTTATTAGTATCTGAAAAAGCTGAGGTTTTAATTAATAATAATATAAAAAAAATTTTTAGAGTTAATCGGGAATAATGCATTTGCAGGTATTGTATTATATATTATATTCGTTTTTAAATTCAGGCTGGAAAATTATAAAAATAAAATTACAGATTTAAATTATTTTTTTTTCGATGTCAGTTATACGTACTATTTCTGTAATCCGCACTCCGAATTTGTCGTCTATAATTACTACTTCTCCTTTAGCTATCAATTCTCCGTCAACATATATATCTACGGATTCGCCTGCCTGTTTATTCAATTCAATTACTTCGCTTATATCCAGTTCGAGTATTTCACGCAAAGTCATTTTTGTTTTTCCGAGTTCGACTACGATTTCTTTAGGCAAATCAACATACATGCTGATGTCCCTGTTAGAAAATTCCATAGTAGAATCACTAATTGGCGCGAATTCAACCGGGGTAACTAATTTTTTGTCATCTTCATTTTTGAGTATAGTTACCATAATTCCTCCAAACTTAAAAAATCTTTTTATATTTTAACTGAATAAAATTATTATGTCAAGCAAATTATTTTTGTGACAAGATTTTTTTTAAATATTGTCCGGTATAAGAATTTTTTGTGGCGGCAATTTCTTCCGGAGTGCCTGTTTTTATTATTTTCCCGCCGGCATCGCCTCCGTCAGGGCCTAAATCAATTATGTGATCTGCAGTTTTAACAACATCGAGATTATGTTCAATAACTAAAACGGTATTCCCTCCGGATGTTAAACGATTTAATACATCAAGAAGTTTTTTTATGTCATCGAAATGAAGGCCTGTTGTTGGTTCATCCAGTATATAAAAAGTTTTGCCGGTAGATTTTTTTAAAAGTTCGCCTGCGAGCTTTATTCGCTGCGCTTCGCCGCCTGATAATGTTGGTGCTGATTGTCCTAATTTGATATAACCAAGACCTACATCATGCATAACTGACAACTTATGTTTTATTGAAGGAATTTTATCGAAAAATTCCAGAGCCTGATTTACGCTCATATTTAAAACATCATATATATTTTTATCCTTATATTTGACTTCGAGTGTTTCGGAATTGAATCTTTTTCCTGAACATACCTCACACTGAATAAAAACATCACTTAAAAAATGCATTTCAATTTTTATTACACCATCTCCCTGACATGATTCGCATCGCCCGCCTTTTACATTGAAAGAAAACCTTCCTGGAGAATATCCTCTGATTTTAGATTCAGGAGTTGAAGCGAACAGCATACGTATGTCATTAAATAAACTTGTGTAAGTTGCAGGGTTAGACCTTGGAGTTCTGCCTATTGGATCTTGCGTTATGTTAATTACCTTGTCTATTAAATCAAGATTTTTTATTTCTTGATGTTCTCCTGGTTTTATTTTGGTTTTAAAAAAATGACGATGCAGAGATTTGTAGAGGATTTCATTTATTAAAGTTGATTTTCCTGAACCGGAAACTCCAGTAACGCAGACTAATAATCCGAGCGGAATTTTTACATTTATGTTTTTCAAATTATTTTCTTTAGCTCCGATTATTTCAATATATTTTTTCGGATCTTCAATTCTTCTTGTTTCAGGAATTTTTATTTCAAGTTCCCGCCGTAAATATTTTGCAGTTAAAGAATTTTGTGATTTTAATATTTCATCAGGTGTTCCAATAGCAACTATTTCTCCTCCATAAATTCCGGCTCCTGGACCTAAGTCCACAACATAATCCGCAGATCTGATCGTTTCTTCGTCGTGTTCCACAACTATTACCGTATTCCCGAGATTTTTTAAGTCAATAAGAGTTTTTAATAATTTTTCATTGTCGCGCTGATGCAATCCTATGCTGGGTTCATCAAGAACATACAGTACCCCGACAAGACCGGAACCTACTTGAGTTGCGAGTCTGATTCTCTGACTTTCTCCTCCTGATAAAGTTGTTGCAGTACGGTTAAGAGTTAGATAACCTAATCCTACATTAAGCAGGAATTTTAATCTGCAGGAGATTTCCTTTAAAAGCTGTTCAGCTATTTTTTTTTTTTCGCCTTTAAATTTCAGTTTACTGAAATAATCGTAACAAGCTGATACGGATAAATTACCAATTTGATATATGTTGTAAGCTCTGGTGCCTGAATCATCAGATTCAAGAGTTACAGATAGAGATTCATTTTTTAACCGTGCTCCTTCGCAGTCAGGACATACTTTTTCACTCATAAAATTTTTATAGAATTCTCTTGCTCCGTCAGAATCTGTTTGATTATATCTTCTGAAAAGCATTGGGATAATTCCTTCCCATTTGCCTGAAAATTTAAAATCCATGCGTTCGCTTTTAAATTCTTTCATTATTTTTTCGCCTTCTGAACCATATAGAATAATTTTCTGTGTTTCTTCCGGCAAATCTTTGAATGGAATGGAAGTTGAAAAATTATAATGTTTTGCAAGAGATCTTAACTCCTGACGGAACATGCTGTTAGCTGAATTATGAATAAGTATAGCTCCGTCTTCAATACTTTTATTTTTATCAGGAATAATTAAATCAGTATCGAAAATATATTGTTTGCCAAGACCATGACATGTGTTACATGCGCCATATGGATTGTTAAATGAAAAATTGCGGGGGGCAAGAGGTTTATAACTTATACCGCATTTTAAACAAGTTAATTGTTCACTGAATATTCGCGAGCCTTTTCCAGGAACCTCTATTTCTATAAGTCCTGAACTTAAATGCAGTGATGTTTCTACTGATTCTGTTATTCGGCTTTTAATATTATTTTTCATTACAAGTCTGTCAACAATAACGTATATTGAATGTTTGATGTTTTTTTTTAGTTCAATTTTTTCTTCAAGCATATAATCTTTTCCATCAACTCTGACCCTTACAAATCCTTTGTTTCTGAGGTTTTCAAACAATGATTGATATTCTCCTTTCCTGGAAAGCACTACAGGAGACAGAACTATAAATTTTTCATTTTCATTGATGATTTCATGGATTTCTGATACTATCTGATCTACTGTTACTGATTTTATAATATCCCCGCATTTATAACAGCGGATTGTTCCAAGTCTTGCAAATAACACTCTTAAATAGTCATATATTTCTGTTATTGTACCTACAGTGGAACGAGGGTTTCTTCCTGCCCCTTTCTGTTCAATTGATATGGCCGGGGATAAACCGGTAATTGATTCTACGGCAGGTTTATTCATTTGCCCTAAAAATTGTCTGGCATAAGAAGAAAGCGATTCAATATATCTGCGCTGCCCTTCGGCATAAATAGTGTCAAAGGCTAATGTGGATTTTCCGGAACCGCTTAACCCGGTGATAACGACCATTTGTTCTCGTGGTATTTTTAGCGAAATATTTTTCAAATTATGTTCGTGAGCATTTTTAATTTCAATATAAGTTTTCATAGTTTATTTTTTATTTTTAAGATTCTCCCAAAATTCTATTCGTTTAATAATTTCTTTTTCAAATCCGAAATTTGACGGACTATAAAAACGAGAATTACTAATTCCTTCAGGAAAATAATTTTCATCAACAAAATTATATTTATAATCAAAAGGATATTTGTAGTTATTTGAATATCCCATTTGTTTCATCATTTTAGTAGGAGCATTGCAAATGTGAAGAGGAACCGATCTATAGCCGTCTTCAGCAATAAATTTTTTTGCCGAATTATATGCCATATAAACTGAATTGCTTTTAGGAGCAGACGCCAGATAAATTACTGCTTCAATTATAGCCAATTCTCCTTCAGGAGAACCGAGCATTTTGTAAACGTTATAGGCATTCAAAGCTACTGTCATGGCATTAGTATCCGCTACTCCGATATCTTCTGAAGACATTCTGATAAGCCTTCTTGCTAAATACAAAGGATCTTCCCCTGATTCAAGCATTCTCACACACCAATAAATTGAAGCATTAACATCAGATCCTCTAAGTGATTTATGCAATGCTGAAATAATATTGTAATGTTCTTCGCCTGTTTTATCGTAATTCATAAATACTGTCTGCATTGCATCCGAAAGTTCAGTTTTGCTTATAATTTTAGTGTTTTGAGCGATTGCATTTATAAATGATGTTTCAAGAATATTAAGCGCTTGCCTGCCGTCTCCATTTACGGAATTTTTCAGTATATCTATGCAGTCTTCAGAAACTTCGATATCGGCAAGTAAATGATTCCATTCATTTTTTTTTAATACTGCATTTCTTAGGATTTTTTCAATATCGTCAACAGTTAATGGATATAACTTCAAAACTTTTAGACGCGACAATAGTTGCGAATTTATTTCGAATGAAGGATTTTCAGTAGTTGCACTTATTAAATATATGGTCCCTGTTTCAACATATGGTAAAAACAAATCTTGCTGGTTTTTATTGAATCTATGTATTTCATCAATAAATAGAATTGTCTTTATATTATTTTTTTTTTCATATTCTGCTGTTTCGAATATTTCTTTTAAACTTTTTGTGGAGGCGTTAACGCTGTTTAACATTATAATTTTTGAATTTGTAGTTCTGGCTATTATATTTGCTAAAGTTGTTTTGCCTGAACCTGGAGGTCCCCAGAACAAATAAGACTGGATTTTGTCTGATAATATGGCATTATATAGAATTTTATTTTTTTTGACAAGATGTCCTTGTCCCACAAAATCTTCTAATTTGTCAGGACGCAGAAATTGAGCTAAAGGAATAAAAAAATCAGAATTCTGTTTTGCCGGAGAATCATTCATCACTTAATGGTTTTTAAAATATCAGATACAGTTGATTTAAATATGGAAATATTTATGGGTTTTTCAAGCATTTGAACTCCGAACTGCTGAATTTCCGAGAGTTCTTTTATATCTTCAATAAAATCTCCTGTTATTAAAATACATTTTATGTTTTTCTGGGCGCATTTTTTGATTATGTCTACCCCTGTTAAATTACTGTTATCATAATGCAAATCTATTATTGCTAAACTTATTGAATTTAATTGTTCAAGAGCTTCTATTGCTGTCTCAGGATTTTTTGCCACTACATAATTTTTATCAAAATTTGATAGGGCATTAAGCATCATAGTTCTTGAATTAGGACAATCGTCGCTTAATAATATAAAATATTCTTTCACTGAAATTCTCCTTTGAGACAGTATATTATCTTTTTATTATACAAAAAATAAATAAATACGTCAAGCATATTTTCCTTGTAATTTTTTTTACTTGTATTAAAATTAAGTTTTAATATAAATCATTTTTTTTTTTTTTTTTTAGGATTTAATTAAATTAATTTAATTTTATTTTTAAAACTGAATTTGGGAATATTAGGGAATATTA
>JAGOBX010000266.1 GCA_017999075.1 Candidatus Babelota bacterium
GATTGAAATGGGATTTGATTCATTAATGCTTGTGAATCTTATGAATAAATTATCGGAATGTTTCAGTATGGAAATGACAATTGCCGTGTTCTATGAGTTTGAAACGGTAAATAAACTCACTGATTACTTTTTTATAAAACTAAATAAATGAAAGAGGAATTTATGAAAAAAAAAGTTTGTATTTTAACTTCTATGCTTTTATGTGAAGGTAATTCTTACCTCAGTTCGCGGTTATATAAATATTTTATAATGAATGATTACGAAATAGTATCTGAAGCTCCCGGAACAGAAGCAGTTATAGTAAATACCTGTATATTTGACGAAAAACGCGAAAAAGACGCTTTTGATTTAATTAATAATATTGTGAATAATGCAGAAAAAAATCAAAAAATAATTATTATAGGCTGCCTTGCAAATATGGAAAAAAGATTGCCTTCAAGCGATAAATATATAAAGATAGGATTAGCTGAGGGAAATAAATTTGATGAGATATTTAAGCCTGCAATACCGTATAGTGATATTCTAATAGAAACTGTTAACCCGAAATATGCAAATACTGCATACGCATTGCTTGACCATTTTTATCTGAAACTTGGTTACGGATGCGCTAACAAATGCTCATACTGCATTATCCGCGTGGCAAAAGGAATGGTAAAAAGTGAACCAATCAAAAAAGTTCTTTCTGATTTTGAAACTGGATTAAAAATGGGTCATAAAAAATTTATACTGCTTATTGACGATATTGGAAGTTATGGAATAGACATAGGAACTAATTTTGCCGAACTTTTAAATGAAATGCTTGCATATAAAGAATATAATTTTCAGTTATCAATGTATTATATTTTTCCGGGTCACTTTTTGAGGCTATTTGATAAAATAAATAAAGAAATATTTTTATATATGAGATTAATAAATATACCGCTTCAATCAACTTCTCAGCGCATATTGAAAATGATGAACAGAAATTACGATGTGAAAAAAGTGTTGGAATTAGTTGAAAAAATAAAAACATTTAATCCTTCAATAAAATTCAGAACTCATATAATGTATGGTTTTCCTACAGAAACCCGTGAAGAGTTTGAAAAATCATTTGAAATTTTGCCTGAATATTTTGATGAAAGTTATTTTTTTTGCTATTCAGATAAAGAAGGAACTGAATCAATTAATTATGATGGGAAAATAAGCAATGATGAAAAAATTTCAAGAACTCAATATGTATGTGACTATTTTAAGAAAAACAAGAAAATACTTTTGGGTTATTATTGGGCTGATACAAGTTATGAAGCATTGGCAAAAGTAATAGGAATAAAGTAGTCAGAATATAATTTTTCTAAAAACGTTCTGATTAAATCAAAAAATACTGCTTAAAAATATTATATAATTTCAAAATAGTTTTCCTGAATAAATCAATAATATATTTTGGAAATTAAGAATATGAAAAAAGAAAGTTATATTAACGAAAAAAAAATTTATCCGTTGACATCAACGCAGATGGATATTTGGAATGATCAGAAATTATTTCCTGATCTGCCTAATTATATAATAGGAGGATATGGAATAGTAAATGGCAATTTCAATATTGATATATTTTCTAAAGCATTGAAAATTACAACCGATGAAAATGAAAGCCTGCGTTTGAAATTTACGGAAATAGAGAATATACCTTACCAATATGTCGAGGTAAATTGCGAACCTGATTTGAAAATTCTTGATTATACAAATTTTACGGAACCGGAAAAGCAAGCCATAGATTTTATAGAAAAAGAATTCTATGTTATTTTTGATTTGGTGAATAATCTGCTTTTTAAGACATATATTATAAAACTGTCTGAAAATCGGAATATTATGTTTTACAAGTTTCATCATCTGATTAATGACGGTTTTGGAATAATGAAATTTTATTCTAAACTATCAGAAAACTATAATAAAATTTTGAAAAATGAAAAAATTGAAATTTCAAAAAATGAATATGTTTCTTTTATAAAAGAAAATCTTGAATATTTGCAGTCTGAAAAAATTAAAATTGACGCTGAATACTGGAATGAAAAATTTAAAATTCTTCCTGAACCTCTTTTTAAAGAAACAGCAGCTGACAATACCCAGGAAAGCATTATAAAAACAATTAGATTGGAAAGGGAAAAATATGAACAATTAAACATTATTGCCCGGAATTCAAAAACAGGATTTTTTCATTTGTTTATTGGAATGCTTTGGCTTTATTTGTCACGTATATATCAGGAAGAAGATATTGTATTCAGTTTATCCTTATTGAACAGAGAAAAAAAACAGTATAAAGAAACGACAGGATTATTTACATCGGTTATTCCATTTAGACTTAAAGCAGACAGCAGTGAAAATTTTTTAACTTTAACGGGAAAAATAAGGGATGAAATTTTTACTGATTATAAATACCGCAATTATCCCTACAGCAGAATAAATAATATAATCAGTTCAAAAACCGGGAGAATGAACGATATATTTCAAGTTACGTTGTCATATGAAATCAGTAAAATGGATATTTTATTCGGTGACTGCAAAATTATTTATTTTCCTATGGCTAATAAATATGAAATGTTTGGATTGAATATTTATGTACGCGAATATCAGAAGGAGGATAAGTTAAATAACGATATTATTATAGATATTGGCGGGAAAAAAAGTTTTTTTTCTGAATATGAATTGGAGAGAATTGCCGGAGATTTGAATAACTTAATAAATGAAATAATAAGTAATCCGGATAGAAAAATTAATGAATTCGAATTAATAAGCGCAACAGAAAAAGAAAAGATATTATATGAATTCAACGCAACTGATGCTGATTATCCGAAGGAAAAAACAATAGCTGAATTATTTGAAGAGCAGGTTGAGAAAACTCCGGATAATATAGCTGTAGTGTTTGAAAATAAAAAAATAACATACAGTGAATTAAATGAAAAGGCAAATGTTATTGCTCGTTATCTCGTGGGAACTGAAAAACTTAAAACTGAAGATATTGTAGCTTTGCATCTTGAGAGAAGCGAGTATATGATTATTGCTATACTCGGAATTTTTAAGGCTGGTTGTGCATATTTGCCTATTGATATAGATATGCCGGAAGAACGAATAAACTATATTTTAAATGACAGTAATGCAGTGTTAACATTTTCTGATACCGGAGAAAGTGAGTATTTGGACATTAGAAAAATCATTGGAATCTGCGGAACAGGAAATTTGAATTTGAAAATATTTAATGATAATTTAGCTTATATTATATACACATCAGGTTCGACAGGCCAGCCTAAAGGCGTTATGATAGAACAGAAAGGTATGATAAATCATCTTTTTGCAAAAATAAATTCTCTGAAATTAACTTCAGACAGTATAGTCGCTGTTAATGCCGCATATCATTTTGATATATCAGTTTGGCAGTTTCTGGCAAATCTGCTTGTCGGAGGACGAATAGTAATATATTCAAAAAATGTAATTTTAAATATTGAAAAATTTATAAATAAAATAGTTGAAGATAAAATTTCGATTTTGGAGGTTGTTCCTGCATATCTGACTGAAATGCTTGTTTTTTTTAATGAAAAGCAAATTCAATTGAATTCACTTAAATATCTTATTGTTACCGGAGAAAGTTTAAAACAGAATTTGGTAAAATTATGGTTTGAAAAATATCCGGAAATATTAATGGTTAATGCTTACGGGCCCACAGAAGCATCTGATGATATAACTCATTTTTTTATAGATAAATCTTTTAATATGGATCGTATACCTGTGGGAAAACCTGTTTCTAATTTAAAAATTTATATAGTTGATAAAAATATGAAATTATGTCCGGTTGGCGTTCAAGGTGAAATTGTAGTTTCAGGCGTTGGGGTAGGCCGAGGGTATATAAACAACAAGGAAAAGACTGAAGAAGTATTTATAAAAGATTGTATTTTGAGTGAAACAGGTAATCGTATGTATAAAACCGGAGATATAGGCAGGTGGCTTCCTGACGGTAATATTGAATTTTTAGGGCGTATAGATGAACAAGAGAAAATACGAGGTTTCAGGATAGAACTTGGAGAAATAGAAACTGCGATTTCAAAACATCCTGCAATAAAAGAAAATGTTGTTATAGCGAAAAAATTGAAAGGAGAAAACGAAAACAAGGAACTTATAGCGTATTACACTTTGAAAATTAACGGATTGGCTGATAATGAAAACTCCGATGATTCGGAAAATTTGCGAATTAGCAAATCAGAAAATTTTAAATTAGGAATTAGCGAGATTCGAGAATTTTTAGAAAAATTTCTTCCTGAGTATATGATTCCGTCATATTTTGTAGAATTGGAAAGAATGCCGTTAAATCAGAATGGAAAGATAGATAAAAAAAAATTGCCGTTACTGTCAGAGGAAGATCTGGTTGCCGGCCGGAAATACAAAGAGCCGGAAACTCAAATTGAAAAAAAACTTGCTGAGATATGGAATGAAGTTTTAATGCTTACAAAAGTAAGCGTTTTAGATAATTTTTTTGAACTGGGCGGACAAAGTATAAAAGCAATTCAGGTTGTATCGCGTATACAAAAAAGTATAAATGCTGGAATCGGGATTAAAGAAATATTTCAATATCCGACAATTAAAGAACTGGCAAATTGTATATCAAACAGTAAAAAAATTGAATTGTTTGATATAAAAAAAGTAGAAGAAAACGAATATTATGAATTGTCAAACGCTCAGCGCAGATTATGGGTATTGTCGCAGTTTGAAGAACAAAAGAACGCATATAATATGCCGGCAGTTCTTGAAATTGAAGGGAATTTAAATATTGAATGCTTCAGAAATTCTATTTTTGAAGTAATAGACAGGCACGAAATATTGCGTACAATATTTGTTATGATTAATGGAGAACCGAAACAAAAAATAATTGAAACCGACAAATTGAAAATTGAAAATTATTTTGAATATGAGGATATTTCAAAAACAGATAATTCGGAATCTATAATTCTCAATTGTCAATCTTCAATTCTTAATTATCAATTTGATTTAACAAAAGTCCCGATGATGAAAATAAAAATAATAAAAATTTGTGATTATAAATTTTTATTGTTTTTCAACATGCATCACATAATATCAGACGGATGGTCAATGAATATTTTGATAAAAGATATTATGGAGATTTATAATTCTAAAATTGAAAAAAGAGAATCTGGTTTAACAAAATTAAATATTCAGTATAAGGATTATGCTTATTGGCAGAATAAATTGTTGAAATCGGAAAAAATAAATTATGCTCGCGAGTACTGGTTGAAAAAATTATCAGGAGAAATACCTGCATTGGAATTGCCGTCGGATAAACCTCGGCCTGTTGTTCAAACATTCAATGGCGATATGATTGACGGATTTATAGAAAAAGAAATTACCGGAAAAATAAACGAATTATGCAAGAAACAGAATGTAAGTTTATTTATGTTTTTAACAGCAGCGGTAAAAGTATTGCTGCATTTTTATACAGGCGCTGAAGACATAATAATAGGTTCGCCGATTGCGGGGAGAATACATTCGGATTTAGAAAATCAAATCGGATTTTATGTTAATTCATTAGCGCTGCGAGATAATATAAAAAGCGAAATGACATTTGCAGAATTTTTGGATGCTGTCCGCAATACAGCTCTTGAAGCGTACCAAAATGA
>JAGOBX010000267.1 GCA_017999075.1 Candidatus Babelota bacterium
ACGAGACAGCCTTGAAGGCTGTGCAGAAATTCAGCTGTTTCTGATGCGTAACTGTTTTTATAAAAGAATAAAACCGTTAATATAAAAATATAAATTATACGGAAAAACGATTTTATATGAATGTTTTTTTTAAAATTATTCATAAATTATATCACCAGTTTATAACTGTTAATTTTTCAGTCCATTTGCCGTAATCTGTTTTTGCGTAAAACATATACGTTCCGGGAGATACGGAAGAAGTATAAATAGAATCTCCGTACCACCTTGCGTCAAGAGAACCATCTCCATCAAAATCATTTATTTCCTGTGTTCCTGATAAAGTTTTAATCAATTGTCCAGATAAATTATATATTTTAATTTCGAGTGTTTTTGTTGAAGCTGCCGGTCTGAAAACAACATAATCCCATTGATTGATTTTTTTAAAAGGATTCGGAAAATTAATTACAGCTCGTTTATCTTTATCTATTACAGGCCGGTTTAACTGAACCATTTTTAAAGCATTATAAGCGTTTAACCTTCCTTTGTTGGAACTTGCAGGATCATTCAAAACAGGATAATCAGCGCTTCTTATCAGAATATCTTTTATTTCCCATGGTTTAAGATTAGGATTATATGAAAATAATAAAGCAGCAACACCGCTGACAAAAGGAGCTGAAGCTGATGTTCCGTTCCAGTATTCTATTGAGCCGTTGGTTTTAGGAAAATATATGTTGGTTCCAGGAGCAAATATATTGACGTTATTCCAGCCGTAATTTGAAAAATCTGCCCGATTATCTGAAATATCTGATGCGCCTACAGAAATAACATTACTGAAATCCGATGGGTATATGTTTGAATAATCATTATTACTGTTGTTGTTTCCTGCAGCTGCTATCAGAACAATATTTTGGGCATACGCATAATTGACAGCCTGTTCTTCAAGGGAATCTTTGTCGCTGCTTCCAAGACTCATATTTATAACTTTAGCTCCGATTTTTACTGCATAATAAATGCCTTCAACCAAAGTTGATGTTGTTCCTATAATTTGTCTGCCGTCGTCATCTGCACCAAGGCAGCGAACAGGCAATATTTTTCCGCCCCATATTACTCCTGCTCCGAAGGTGTCGTTATCAGTTTCAGCGCCAATAATCAATGAACACCATGTCCCGTGTCCATCAATATCAAACATATCCGGGAAGTTAGTATCAGACTGCCATTGACCATTTGTTTGAAATGCCCCTACAAAATTAAATCCATTATAATCGTCGATATATCCGTTGTTGTCATCGTCGATTCCATTACCCGGTATTTCATAAGTATTTAAAAATGTTTTGTTTTTTAAATCAGGATGATTTGTATCTATACCTGTATCAAGAACAGCAATGATAATATTGGAATATAATCCTGAATCTATTTCCCACGCATTATTTGCTTTGATTTTTCCCAACCCCCATTGTTTACCGTTTGCGGCAATATCGTAATCATCATCATTCGGATTTGGAATAACACATGATTTATAAACATAGTTTGGCTGAGATATAATTATTGTTGTGTCGGACTTGAATATATTATAAAATTTATCAAATGAAGAAGAAGAGTCAAATTCAAATAATACGGTGTTGTTTGATAAAACTGATGTATTGATTATTCCGCCATAAGTCTTATATGCTTGTATTTTAGAGTCAATAATTTCAGAAACAACAAATTTTGCCAATAATTGATTTTCAGCTATTTCACCTAAACTCGAGTGTTTTATAGAACGAAATTTCGCAGCATATACCAATTGTCCGGTTATGAGAAAAAACAAAATAAATGCAGTAAATTTTTTCATAAAATTATTTTTTAATAAAATTTAAAGTTATACTTATTTGACAATTTTAAATTAAAAAATGTCAATAAGCTAAAACAGTTAAATTGAAAAATATGCAGTTAAAAAGTTACAGTTCCTTCAAAAACAATAAAATTTGTTTTTTCATAATATGATTCTGAACTTAAAACAGCGTCAATATCATAAAATGTGCTGTTTTTACTTTTTAGATATTCTTTGTATTTTTCGTTTAAACTGTTTGCAAAATAAATATCTTTGTCTTCGTCTTCTGAAAATAATCCTAAACCGTAAGAAAATTTAATATAAACATTGTCGGCAAAATTATATTTTATTCCAATGTTTTTATTTGTAAAATCATCATTGCGGCTTGATCCGGTTGATAAAATATTTTCAATATCATATTTTTTATATCTGAGTCCTGTAAACGCAGATAATTTTTTTGTGATTTTATAAGAAAATTGAGTTTTAAGTTCGTGCGTTGTAATATCGCCTGAAATAATGTTAGACGCTTTATAATCATTAAAATAATCATTGAATTTTATAGTGAATTTATCAGAAGGAATAAAATTCAGATTTAAATGAAATCTTTGAATTTTAGATATGCCTTCCAGTTCATAATTTTTAAAGTTATAATCGTCAAACATTGCATAATAACTAACCAAATTTTCATTATCCGGTTTTTGATATGAATAATCAAATCCGAGTTCGATTTTTTTATCAGGCATATATTTTAATTTATAATTTATTTCAAACCATTTTTTTGAAATATCAGTTGTATTTGAATAAATGCCGGTTACATTTCCTGGATTGAGAAGGGAAAATGAATTTGAAATATAAATATCTTTTGCTGAAATATCGCGGGATACAAGTTCAATTCCTGTTTTAAAAGCGGAAGAATTTTTTAAAATTATACCTAAAATTATTTTGTCTTCATCATAATATTCGCCGAGCAAACGCCGTAATCCGAGAGGAGTTGAAGCATTTCCGCCAATTGCATCATCATATCCGTCATTATAAACTATTGCGGCGCATCTGCTTTGAGTTATCAGATATTGAAAATATAATTTGATGGAATCTGCTAAAGACAAATTACAATCAAGACCGAAATACTGTTTATAGTTTTTTCTGCCGGAATCAATTATTTGAAGAATATCATAATGATACCAGTCATCATTATAATTTCTGGGATGTTTTATCCAGCCGTCTGTGTCGTTTGAAATTATTTCCATATTTGCTCCGTTGGGACTTCCGTAAATTCCGTCATCGTCCTGACTTCTTAATAAAGTTAATCCGAAATTGAATTTATCAAATTTAGAATTAATCCTGGAACCGATTAAATCTTCATTTGAAGTTTGTTTGTCGCTATAAAAAAACATAGCATCGAATTTTTCGAATTCTTTGGCGAAATGTATTATACTGTAATCTCTGCCGAATTTGTGATATTTTGTTCGTTCATCATCAAAAAAATAAATTCCATTTTGAAAATTTTGAGAATAATTATCAAGAAGTTTTGATGGTTCTGCAAAATCAAGTATTCGTTCTCCCCGTCCTCCGAAAATATAAATATGTTCATTTTTAAATGTGATATGGCCTTCATCAACTTTTGATGAATTTTCCACCCATCCCTGATTATAACCTGCCTGACGTTTTATATTGTTTGTTCTTAAAACATTTAATTGAAATACAGCTTGAACTTCCGAAGAAATGTTTAATAATACATTTAAATCAATGTTATGAACAGGTTTCTCGTTTCTCCATCTGCTTTCTTTTTTGAACAGCTGTAAAAATTTATAGTCTCCGAAAATGAAAATTTTGTTTCCGAGATTAGTGTTTCCTCCGGGAAATTTGAATGCTTTTGCTACAGGAAGCTTCAATAAATTTTTTCCATCTTTTGAAATTACTGAAAAAGTCAGATTGCCTCCATCATCAGCCCCTATCCAGTTATCATCATCGAGAACAAATTTATATTCATAAGTTCCTTCGTTCAATTTTTGTCTTAATTCCCAAACTCCATCGGTATTTTTATTTAAAAAATTTACAGATTTATTCCAACCGTTGAAATTGCCTGCAATGCTTATTTTAGAAGCTTCATCTGATTTGAATTTAAAAACAACCATTTCATTATCCATAGACAATTCAACAGGCTCAGCATATAATATATTGGTTATTGCTAATAAAATTATTAAAACCAGAATATATTTTATTTTAAACATCATATTCCTCCAGACATAATTTTGAGTGACTGCATTGTATTTTATATTATAAAATTCTCTATCATATTTTTTTATTATGAATTAACCTTACGAACCCGGATTTGAATTTTTAATTAAAACCAGACTCCGAGTTTAAAAAAAACTTTATCTGAACTCGGATAATCTCCGTGCCATCCGGAATCGTATTCAACCAGCATTTCGGCATTATCGTGAATTTTATATTTTAACTGGGCAAAAATGTTTTCGCTTCTCCGTTTGATATAAGGCTGATAATTTATTGTGAACCTGTTAAAAGAAGTTAGTTTTTTTGTTAAGTTTATACTGTTTTCTAAAGACATTTCATTTTTTTTATATTGAGTTCCTATATCCTGAATTTTGTAATAAAATTTATACCACATATTTTCAAGGTCTCGTTCGAGCTGAATATAATAAGTCGGATAATGCACATTATTATTTAAAGCATCAATATAATAATTGTATGATGTTTTAA
Source organism: Candidatus Babelota bacterium (assembly GCA_017999075.1). GTDB lineage: Bacteria > JAGOBX01 > JAGOBX01 > JAGOBX01 > JAGOBX01 > JAGOBX01. Next base: position 4,511 of record JAGOBX010000267.1, read on the forward strand.
ATTTATAACCGTGAATAAAATCAATGTAAATTTCAGAATAAGTTTCTGAGCTTTTTTTTGTATTTCCTGCATCTTCTTTATATGTGTTTTTTAAAACAAAAGTTACCGCTTTTTGGGGGAGATTATAATATATTTCATTATAATAAGCCTGTTCGTCTCCAGTCTGTTCATATCCGCTGTTAGCAAGATAATTTCTGTAATTTTTACCGAAATTCCAGTACATTGATTTATAACCGAGTTCGCCTAAATTATTTGATTTGAAACGGATCCATTGGAGTTCAGATTTGAAAGCAAGAGAATCGTCAGACTGACGTTGACCTGGGTCGCCGCTTTTTAAAAATTCATTTGAAAAAAATACATCTCCTATTTTCCATTGAGTAAAGATTCCGGTAAACCAGTTGTAATCGTTTGGATTATCCCCCCATCTTTTTTGTCCATAACTGAAATTATATTTTAATTTATATTTTTTAATTTCGTGACGTATAGTATAGAAATTGAAATCATCAGAGCCATTATCTTTCTGGTCACCCAAAAAAATTGTTCCTGAAAAATTATTCGGCAGCCACCAGTCTGTTCTTAATCCCTGAATATCGTATCCGTTAGATACTATATTTATTATATGATCAGGCTGCCACAATCTGTCTTGATTATAATAATAAATGAGTTCCATTCCTCTGGCATCATTCTTGCCTGTTAACCGGTATTTAATGTTAGCTTCATTAAGGGACATGTTAGCTGCAGGATTACTTCCGCCAGCGCCCAACTTGATAAATGTTTCAACATTTTTTACATTATCAGACCAGAATTTGAGTTCAAGATAATGATCCGGATCATTTACATCCCATCTATGACCAGAATTTTTATAAGTATTGTTTTGAAATTGATAATATAAATTTAAGTTGGTGGCAGGATATATATTATAATTTAACGATAAAAATATTATCAGTCCAATAATAAATCGCAATTTATTTTTCATATATTAAAATATAAAATTATAATGTCGAATTTACAAAAATTATATAAGTAAATAAATAAATTGCAACTGATTTTTAGGTTTATTTATTGACAAATATAAAACTATGTTATATATAATTTGTAAACAAATATAGCGTGATGCTGTACAAATAA
>JAGOBX010000001.1 GCA_017999075.1 Candidatus Babelota bacterium
AAAAAGAAAACAAATCCGAGGAAGAGAAATTAAATTTAATTTATTTAAAGGCATAGAAGAATCCGATAAAATATTTTCTGCCGCAAAATTAAAAACACACGGTCAAATGTTTTTTACAGGAGCAGTTAAAAATTTATTCGGGTTAGTGCCTGGAGCTTTAAAACCAGAGCTTCATTTTAAATATCCTGATAACATAAAATTTGCAGATATGATAGTTGATTTGTATGAACTTATTACTCCAGAGTTATCAGTTATTGATGGAATAACTGCTATGGAAGGAAATGGACCAGGAGCAGGAACGCCTAAAGATCTCAATTGTCTAATTGTAAGCAATAATGCTGCTGCTGCAGATATTTGCGCATTAAAAATAATTGATCAGAAACCGGAAAATACACCGATAACAAACTGCTGCATTAAACGAGGATTGTCTCCTGAATCAATAAACGAAATTGAATTATATGGAGATGATATCAAAAATTTTATAGATTTGAATTTTAAAAAAATTTCATATCCTCTTAATATGACAAGTTTTTTACCTGTCAGATTTTTTGACGGATTAATGAAATACGCAGTTTTGTCAAGACCTGTAATAGAACAAAAAAAATGCGTAAAATGCAGGGCATGCGAAGAAATATGCCATTCAAAAGCTGTTTCTCTTACTAACAACAAAATATTATTCGATTATAAAAAATGCATCAGATGTTATTGCTGCCAGGAAATTTGTCCTGTTGGCGCAATAACCATTTTTAAACCCGTACTTTTACGATACCTTGACCTTATTATAAAAAAATTATGAAAACAAGAATCTTCTCTTCTGAAAAACTTTCACTTGAAAATTTATTAACTGCAGATGAATATGAATCTCATTATCTGATAAAAGTTATGCGCGCAGAAAAAGGAGAACAAATTGAACTTTTTTCTTCTAAAAATTATGCTGATGCTGTATTTGTAAATGAAAAAAATAAACTTGCAGTTCTGGAAATTTTAAAAATTCATGATTTTGTAAATATATTTCCTAAAATATCAATAATGCAATGTTTTCCAGAACATACAAAATCAGAACTCGCTGTCCAAAAGCTTACCGAACTCGGAGCCGATGAAATTATATTCTTAGAATCGGAAAATTCTATAAAAATATCACCAAACAAAAAAATCAAGCTTGAAAAAATTTTACGGGAAGCTGTACGTCAATCACGCCGATATTCAATGCCCATCATAAAATTCGGTAATCTGAAAGAAATTTTAAATATATCTTTTTATATTGAAAATCAATCTTCTTATAAAATTATTATTCTTGATAAATCCGGGAAAACATTAAAAGAAATCAATGAATATAAACAGTTTAAAAATATAATTGTAATTGTAGGACCTGAACAGGGTTTTTCAAAAAACGAACTTGAAACATTCAAAACTTCAGGTTTTGATATAATTAATATAAATCATAACATATTAAGAACTGAAACAGCAGTAATTTCAATTATGTCAATTTTCAGTTTATTAAAGAATAATTGATTTTTATTTTTTTAGATATATAATTAATTTAGAACATATTTTTTTCAATTTGATTTTTTTGGAGGAAAACTATGGCTAAAGCATTGTTGATTGGAGCAGGCGGGGTTGGAGCGGTAGTTGCGCACAAATGCTGTCAGAACCCTGAAATTTTTTCAGAAATATGTTTAGCAAGCAGAACAAAATCAAAATGTGATAAAATTAAGGAGCAGATAAAAAATACCTCAACTAAAATAACTACTGCTCAACTTGATGCCGACAACACTTCAGAAACAATTGAGTTGATAAAAAAATATAATCCTGATATAGTTATAAATGTCGCTTTGCCTTATCAGGATTTAACTATAATGGACGCTTGCCTCGAAACAGGAACAGATTATATTGATACAGCCAATTATGAGCCGCAAGATACTGCCAAATTTGAATATAAATGGCAATGGGAATATAAAGAAAAATTCAAACAACGCGGAATAATGGCTTTATTAGGATGCGGGTTTGACCCTGGAGTAACAAACATTTTCTGCGCTTATGCACAGAAAAAACATTTTGATAAAATAGATTATATTGATATTCTTGACGCAAATGCAGGAGACCACGGACATCCGTTCGCAACAAATTTCAATCCTGAAATCAATATACGTGAAGTTACTGCTAAAGGAAAATATTTTGAAAACAACATATGGAAGGAAACCGAACCGTTATCTGTGCATCACACTTATAATTTTCCTGTCATAGGCGATAAAGAAATATATTTGATGTATCACGAAGAGCTTGAATCTCTTGCTAAAAATATAAACGGAATCAAAAGAATCCGGTTCTGGATGACTTTTTCTCAAAATTATCTAACTCACTTACGCGTACTTGAAAATGTAGGAATGACATCTATAAAACCTATAAATTTTCAGGGACAGCAGATTGTGCCTTTGCAATTTTTGAAAGCTGTTCTACCTGATCCTGCTTCTCTTGGACCTCGTACGAAAGGTAAGACGTGCATAGGATGTATTATTCAGGGAACAAAAAACGGACAGCCTCAAAAATATTATGTTTATAATATTTGCGATCATTCCGAATGTTATAAAGAAGTTCAGTCTCAAGCGATTTCTTATACTACAGGTGTTCCAGCAATGATTGGAGCAATGATGATGCTTACAAAAACATGGCACAAACCAGGCGTTTATAATGTGGAAGAATTTGATCCTGAACCTTTTATGGAAAAACTGAATATTCACGGATTACCCTGGCAGGAAAGTTTCAATCCGATTCTTTTAGAAAATTTAAAATAAAAAATGAAAATTGATAATTTAACAAAACCTGATTTTAATTATCGCGATGTCCCGACCCCGTGTTATATTTGCGATGAAAATTTAATTAAGCGGAATGTTGAAATACTAAATAAAATCCAATTAAAAACAGGATGCAAAATTCTTCTTGCTTTAAAAGGGTTTTCAATGCATTCGGTTTTTCCTACAATAAAAAAATATTTATATGGGATTACAGCAAGTTCTTTATTTGAAGCAAGACTCGGTTATGAAAAAATGAAAGGAGAAACCCATTTATATGCGCCAGCTTACAGAACCGATGAGTTTCCTGAAATGATGAAATATTGCGATCATATAATTTTTAATTCTTTCAGCCAATGGAAAAAATTCAGAAGTCAAATAAAAATATCGAAAAAAAAAATAGAATGCGGAATCAGAATTAATCCTGAATATTCTGAAATTAAAACTCCGATTTATAATCCGTGTTATAAAAATTCCAGACTGGGAGTTACTTTAAAAAATTTTGAAGAAAATGAACTTGACGGAATTTCAGGATTGCATTTTCACACTCATTGCGAACAAAATTCCGACCCTCTTGAACGCACAGTTAAAATTGTTGATAAAAAATTCGGAAAATACATAAAACAAATGAAATGGATTAATTTCGGCGGAGGTCATCACATCACAAGAAGCGATTATAATATTTCAAAATTATGCGATTCAATTATGTTTATAAAAAATAAATACAGAATTGAAATTTATCTGGAACCAGGCGAAGCTATAGCTTTAAATACCGGATTTTTAATAACAACGGTTCTTGATATTGTAAAAAACGGTATGGAAATAGCTATTCTTGACACTTCTGCAGCAGCGCACATGCCTGATGTTCTGGAAATGCCTTACCGCCCGTTCATTATCAATTCCGGAAAACCAGGAGAAAAAAAATTCACTTACAGGTTGTCAGGACCAACGTGCCTGGCAGGCGATATAATAGGCGATTATTCGTTTAACAAAAAAATAAAACCAGGCGACAGATTAGTGTTTACAGATATGGCGCATTATACAATGGTAAAAAATAATATGTTCAACGGAATTAATCTGCCGGCTATAATAGTTTATGATTTAAATAAAAAATTGAAAATCGTCCGGCAATTCGGATACGATGATTTTAAAAACAGGTTATCTTAATTTATAATAAATTCACTATTTAAAATTATGCATTCAATATTTTCAATAATAAAAAATCGCGTTCATAATTTCAAAGAAAAAATTGAAGACTACAGTTTTTCAAATCCAAAAGATTTTTTCCTGACAAAATTATTTTTCAGAATAATAAAGACATTTTATATAACCTTCACCAGATTTACCAAGGATAATTGCGTATTACACGCTTCAGCATTAACATACACATCATTATTATCATTGGTTCCTATACTCGCACTAATGTTCGCTTTATTGAAAGGACTATCCATAAAAACAGATATAAAAATCACTTTACTAAAAATGATAACAGCAAACCAGACTGTAGTTGTAAACAGTTTAATGAAATATCTCGACAATGTAAATGCTGCCAAATTAGGCACATTCGGAGCCACAATTCTTATTTTAAGCGCAATTCTTGTTTTAACTACAATCGAAAAATCATTCAATGTTATATGGGGAGTAAAAACTACGCGAAAAACATTCAGAAAATTCGCAGATTATTTAAGCGTGCTGATAGTAGGTCCAACTATGCTTGTTGGAGCAATGAGTTTCACTGCTGTAGGGAAACTTCCTGATTTTTTAAAAGATTTCAATTTGATAAATACCATATATTTGCACCTTATAACTTATGCCCCTTACATTATGTTGTGGCTGGCATTTAGTTTTTTTTATATTTTTATACCTAATGCCAAAGTAAAATATATGCCGGGAATAATTGGAGGATTAGTCGCAAGCATACTTCTTCAATTCGCTCAAATATTCTATTTTGATTTAAACGCTTATATGTCTAACTTAAAAATAATTTACGGCGGATTTGCGGCTCTTCCTATTTTCCTGATTTGGCTTTACATATCATGGTTAATACTCCTGCTTGGAGCAGAATTAACATTTGCCATTCAAAATGTCGCAAACTACAGAGTGTCGATAGAAAATATTAAAATGTCTTCTTATGAAAATATAAATATTTCCATAATTATTATGTATTATGTTTGCAAAACATTTTATATTTCCAAACTTTCAAATGACATAAAAGATAATACTGTATCAATAAGAAACCTGTCATTAAAACTTAATTTATCTGAACGCGTAATAAATTTTGTGGCTTCCAATTTATACGATGCAGGTTTTATCGGATTTGACAATACCGGAGAAAACCAAAACATTTTATTGAAAATAAATCCGGAACAAATTACTATCAAAGATATTGTCAATGCAGTAATAAATAACAATAAAAAATCAACACTTGAGGCAATATTTGCAGATGTTGATCCTGAAATTTTAAAACATCTTGAAATATTCAATAATCAGGATTTTATTTTAAACAGAAATTTCAAAGAATTGGTGGCAATATAATATGATTTCACTTGGTGTGGTTTCTGATTCCCATCAAAATACGGATAATTTGTCAAAAGCCGTTAAATATCTTGTAGAAGAAAAAAAAGTTCAAAAACTGGCTCATTTAGGAGATTATTACGAAGATATGGAAAAAATCGAATACATCCCTGATTTGTCAGATATGGAAATTCTGAAAGTCCCTGGTTCTCATCATTATCAATATTCAGATTCCTCTGTAATGAAAAGAATAAAAATTAATTTCGGCAATCTAAGATTTTTAATTACTCATGTTCCGCGAAAACACCAAAACGATTCTATTTGTGATATCAGCATTGAAAATATGATAGAAAAAAAACAAATAGATGTCTTGTTATACGGTCATACTCATGAATTTAAAATTTATTACAATAATGACACGAATATTTTATATATTAATCCTGGACATCTTAAAGATTTTGACGAACAGGGTACTCCGCCAACTTTTGCTTACATAGAAATAGAATCATCTTCCATATATGTCGCAATTTATAATCTTGTGTTTTTACCTCTTCTTGAACGGAGATATATAATATAAACTGTTTTCTGAATTCTTTTAGTTTTACAAATACAAAATTTGTCTTAATAAATTCACAAAACAAAAAAATCCTAAACTCGAAACTTGAAATTTGAAAATCGAAACTGAATATTGGATTCTGATTTTCCAATTTTTATTTTCCAATCACTAATTTCCAATTTTTCCCACTACTTAATCACCGCCAATTTTCCAGTCTTTTTTCCTGAAGACGATTTAATTAAATATAAATATACGCCGCTTGCCACATCTCTGCCATCGTTATTTTTGACATTCCATTTAAACGGCGAAGTATTGACAGTTTGCGAAAATACTTTCCCGCCTGCTATTGTATAAATTTCTATCTGCGCGTCAGCAGGCAGATTAGCGAATGAAATTCCTGAAACCGGCGTGCCGTTTAATAAATCATTATCATTAGGCACAAACGGATTCGGATAAACAATTACATTTGATAAATTATTCGCGAATACAAGCGATGGCGCGAAAAACAATCCGTAAATCGAAAAATGATTTAATGAAACAGAAATAACAGCATCAGTATCATTTACAGATACAACCGGTTCGCCAGCAGAAATCCAGCGGTTGGTAATTTCATCAAAAGTCATTACTCTTAATTTTCTTAAATCTTCCGCAGAGTAAAACGCTTTATCGATTGTATAACTTAATCTCGGCAATATTTCAAATGCCGATGAATCAGCGCTGATAATATTACCAAATGCGTCAGTTAAAACCAAATCAATAATTGTATTGCTAAATTGATTGTAATTATGAATTAAATCAATACCCGTGTTATATTTATTTTTATCCGCTTTTTCAATTGTCAATGCAGCATTAATTTTTTCCGGATTGATTTTCATAACAAGATTAGTAATAATATTCGTCGCAGTATCTCCGATATTAAATTGAATATTCAATGCTTCGGTATTTGCAATCGTTAAAACCGATACAGGCGAATCGTCTGTCAATTTTCCTGAAATCATAATCTGCGTTTCAGCCGAATTAATAATATAAATTGTATCAGCAATAGTGAACATTTTTTCAGCCGCCCATTCTGATTTCATCAGTCCTGCGTCAACCGCTTGAACAGACCAGTAATAAATTCCGTTCGAAAGACGCTTTTCAGAATTAGGAATAATATACCATTGCGTATGATTCTGAACACTACCGAGTAATGTTGCGTTCATCGTATGCGCTGAAACGCTGTCAGAGCTCATAATCTCGCTGCCGCCGCTTTTTCTGCCTATCCGCAGATTATATGTCATAGCATTTTGCGGCGTTGTATCAGTAGCAACAGGATTCCATCTGAAAATAATTGTATCGCCTGATATAAAATTTGTCCCGAGCGGCGAAACTATTGCAGGCGCGACAGGCCTGATATTTTTATTATCTGTTTGATTAAGATACACATAAAATTTCTGTTCTGCATTAGAATTATTTCCAAACACCATCAAATCCAAGTCGCCGTCTTTATCCCAGTCATTCCAAAATATTTTTGAATTATCAAATCCCGCATTTGTTCCGGCTGGTTCACAATCCTTGACAAAAGTACCGTTATAATTTTTAAATAAAATTATCCTTTTATTCGAACCATCATTTCCGGTTACAGCCAAATCAATAAATCCGTCATCATCATAATCCGCAAATTTTATTTGACCATTTGACACGCCGGAATTTACGTCCAGCGGCTCCTGCTTATTAACAAAAGTTCCGTTTTGATTTTCAAAAATTATCAAACGCCGGTTTACGCCGTCATTTCCTGCAACCGCAAAATCCAAATCGCCGTCATTGTCAATATCAGCAAATGCTATACTGCTGTAATGCATGCCGGAATTTATTCCCATCGGTTCCGCTACTTTTGTAAATCCAGTTTTATCATTTCTAAATAAAATCAAACGTTTATAATAATCGTCTTTACCGCTGACGAGTAAATCCAAGTCGCTATCATTATCATAATCAAACCATTCGAGTTCACCGTTTTCAGTTCCATAGTTTGCTGACATTGGTTCAAATTTCTGTTGATATATTTCATTAATATTCTGAAAAACCATCAGCGAATTATTTGCGTATTTATCACCTGTAACTGCCAAATCCAAATCGCCGTCATTATCATAATCAGCGGTTTTAATATCGCCTCCAATAAAACCTATATCAGCGCCTAAAACAGAATACGCTTTTACAAATTGATTATTTTCATTTTTAAATACCATAAATCTTGCTTCGCCGTCAAAACCGCTTGCAATCAAATCCAAATCACCGTCATTATCATAATCAGACCAATTCAACATTCCATTTTCTCCGAATCCGTGTCTGCTGCCAAGCGGTTCGGCAACATTGATAAATTGATTTCCTTCATTTTTATAAATTATAAAACGATTATAAAATCCATCATTTCCTATAAGCGCAGCGTCTAAATTACCATCATTGTCATAATCGCCTAACGCAAAGTTTCTATCAGTTAGTTCTAAAAAATTTGAACTCAAATCGATTAAATCTGAAGAATTAAAATATTGCGTCGGAAACACGAGCGATCTTAGCGTCATTATATCGGAAAATTCCGATTCATTATTAAACGAATTATTTTTTCTCACGCTTGAATCGAATGCTGTAATCCGGTAATAATAAGTATTGCCGCCGGTAACTGTCAAATCAATATAATCAGTATCATCTTTATCAGAAATTATTGCTATTAAACAGTTATTCCAATTAGCTGGAAATAAAGTATCCGCTCTGTAAATTTTATAACCGTATAAATCAGTATCAGTATTTATAAGTGCAATGCCGTTTGAATTTAATAATGGCTTTGTCCATATCAAATAAATTTGTCCGGGCAGAGAAGTATCGGCAGAAACAATTACTGGCGGCGCAGGCGCGATTGTATCAGCGTCGGCAGGCAATGCAATAATAAAAGTATCTTCGATTGACCATACAGATTTCATCATACCATTATCAATTGTCTGAACGCTCCAGTAATATGTTCCTGCATCAAATTGCTGAGTTTTAATAATATATGATGTATTATTTTGAACATTTCCGTAAAGATTTGAATTATTGATATGATTAGAATTTGTATCAGCGCTCATTATTTCACAACCGCCGGAAATTTTTCCGATTCGCAAATTATATGTAAGCGCATTAACCGGCGTTATATTATCAGTTCCTGAATTCCATTGAAAAATTATTGTATCTCCTTGTTCAATCGAATCGCATTTCGGATAAACTTGAGCAGGCGCAGTTGGACGGGCATTTATATTTGTCAACTGATTTTTAAAAACCCCTGTCGGCAAACCACTTCCTGTAACAAATAAATCAATAAGCCCGTCATTGTTATAATCCGCAAAATCAACTGCGCCAATACTGCCGCCTTTATTTAAACCAAGCGGCTCAATTTTTTTAATAAAACTGTCAGCGCCAATATTTTCATAAATTGAAAAAGCTGCCGGATAACCCTGAAGCGTAATGTCAATATCTCCGTCACTATCATAATCGCCAAATTTAATTGAACCGATATTAAACCCCTGATTTATACCCATTGGTTCAACTGCATTGGCAAAAATTCCATTTGTATTTTTAAATATTATAAAACGGTTGTTTTCACCGTCAAACCCTGCTGCAGCCAAATCCATATCTCCGTCATTATCATAATCGCCGAAAACAAGTGCAGGCAAATCCAAACCTATATTTACGCCAGTTGGCTGCTGATCAATAATAAATGAATCGTCAGCATTATTTTTAAATATTATAAATCTGTAATTTGATCCATCATAACCTGCTGCCGCAAAATCAATATATCCGTCTTTATTATAATCTGCAACTGCAATCCTTGAATATTCGGTTAATCCTTGATTTATTCCAAGCGGCTCGGAATATCTTATAAAATTGCCTTTATCATTCCATAAAATTATCAGGCGGTTGTGCAATCCGTCATTACCGGATACAATAATATCCAAGTCTCCGTCATTATCAAAGTCGGCTGTTTCTATATAACCGCGCTGTAACCCTTTATTTTCTCCCATTGGCTCGTTTGTTTTGATAAATTCGCCATTAATATTTTTATATAATATCAAACGGAAATTAACGCCGTCATTTCCGTTCGCTATTAAATCAAGATTTCCATCATTATCATAATCCAGCCATTTAACTTTGCCTCGCATCAAACCTTTGCCTGCGCCCATAGGCTCTGCCGCTAAAATAAAAGTATCGCCGGTATTTCTAAAAATTTTAAAATGATTTTGCGCCGAAAGTCCTGTTATAGCTATGTCAATTAAACCATCATTATTATAATCGCCCAAATCCATTTCAGAACGGTATAAACCTGATAAACCCGGTAAATCTATTTCACTTAATAATGAATAAGGCTTCAGCCGCGAAGCTGCTGCGAAAATTGATGAAAAATCAGATTCAACAATAAATTTCTGGTTTTGCGAATATTTGTAACTTACTGCTTTAATCCTGTAATAATAAGTTTGATTTTCATTTACAGTATTATCAATATAAAAAGTATCGTCAACTGAATTTATTTCCGCAATGATTTGTGAAGTCCAGTCAGACGGCGTTATTGAATCACTACGGAATATTTTATAACCTACAAGATAAGTATCGCCGTTAAGTATCGGCTCGCCGTTTGCATTTAGCGTTGGTTTTGTCCAGTATAGTTTTATTGTATCAAAAATGGAAGTGTCAGCGTTTGTCCATACCGGCGCGATTGGCGGAGCAGTATCATTATTTTGCGCGGGAGCAGGATTTATTAAAAGAAAAACAGATGAATCGTTTATTGTATTCACCGGAGTTTGCAAACAAGTATAAATTGTATCGGCATTTTTATAAATCGAGTATGAATTAAAAAACTCTATTTCAAAATTTCGGATAATACCTGTATTTTCTGTTATATCTTTGTCAAATACTTTTAAAAAAAAAGTATTGTTTTCAATATCATTTTTGAATTCAGTAATATCAATAACTATTCTATTATCCGGCATCGGAGCGCTGCCGCCGTAAATATAATCTGTAAGAACCTTGGTTTTTACCGGATTTGACGGATCGCCAACGCCGATTGTAATATCGCATTCCTGACGCGCGCTGTGTGAAATTTTGAAACTTGCAAGCAGTTGCGGATTATAATTATTTTTATCTATGAAATACATAACATCAGGAACAAATTGACGAAATGAGTTATATGAAATCCAGTAACATCCGTCATTGTTAAAATCGCCGGGCCAGCCTTTTCCCCAGCTATTAGCAATTTTAAATGCGCCGTATCTAACTTCTCCTTCTTCCGTATAAGGGCCGAAATTATCGTCGTAACCAATAACTGTATTAGCATGATTATATTCGATTGGCGCAAGATAATTATCAAGCGTCCATAAGTCACTATCCGAAAGTTGCTCATATTTAGATGCGTCAACACCGATTTGCGCAATTATATTTGCATTTAATAGTGTTTTTATATTGGTAAAATTTATATCTTCAGCTGTATTAACAATTAAATTATCCGTTTCATTTCTGTATAACGCGGCCTCGCGCCAGGCGATTTCAGGCGGCCATGCAGTCAGATCATAATCATTATACGGCATTGTTTTGAATGTAGCAGCGCCGATGCCATACAATGTCCGATTCACAAACCAAAACATACCGCCGGCGTCAATATTTTTATTTAATAAATTATAACTAAATTCAGGACTGAAAATTTTGTCTGCGTATTCCGCTGTAAAACTGCCTTTATACTCGCCGTTTTCGCCTGCGCCTGCAATATTCCAATTGTGTTCTTTCGCTTCCTGAAAGGTCTTTGAATAATATACTGAAGCCCAAAATGTGCAAGAGCCTTCACCGCCCTGGTTTCCAATCGGCGGAAACCATATTTCATTAGAATTATCATAAGCCGCTGGCAGCGGCGCCGCATACTGTGGCGCAAATTGGACAGAACTTATTTGTGAAACATTATTTTCTATCAGATTCCATTCTTCTTCTGTAGGCGGTCTTAACCCTGTGCCGTAACCATTAATAATTTTATTATAATTTTTTGAGGAATCATATACTCCATAAATATTTTTCATTTTTTCAAGTTGAAGCGGTGCAATTTTTTTAGCGCTGACTGCAAAATTTTTTTTATAGATAATTGCATCATCTGCGTTTAAAACAGAACTAAATAATAAAATGACCCACAAAAATATTAAATTAAAAATTTTGAATGAAACGCCCATACTCTTCTCCTTTTCCTAACTACCAACTAAAATATCAGATAAGTTCAAAACTCAATATATTCAATTTTTTTTGAAAACAACACTATACTACACTTAAAGACTATTATATTATTTCAGGTTAAATATGTATATTTTTTTCAAAAAGATATTATAATAAAGTTATAATGTTTTTTTAAAAAAACCAAGCCAATAATTATTAATAATTTTTTTTTAAATATAACAAATTAAAAAAGGCATAAAATTAAATATTTAAAGAGGGAAACATGAAACTTCAATTTATAAAACATAACATAAATATTGATAAAAATGTGGAGGAAGTTATAATAAGCGGAGATCCCGGATGCGACGGATACAATACTGAAAACATAGCAATATTTGAAGAAATACTGAAAATTCAGGCTGATATGCATATTATTGACGGAGATATGCTTGTTACAGGAGGAGAAATGTATTTTAAACAATTTTCTGAAATTGTTAATACATCTTCATCTGCTCCAGTATATTGCCTTCCAGGAAATCATGATATAAAAGATTATGAAAAATTTTTCGGATTGAAAAACTATTATATTAAATACAACAACGTCATGTTCATAATGCTTGATAATTCAAAAAGATTTTTTGATAATCAAACCATTGATTTTTTAAAAGAATCATTAATTTTTTCAGAATCAAAAGAAATAATAATTTTGTTTCATATTCCTCCTGAAAATCCTTATGTTCCCAACAGCATATCAAATGAAGAATGGCAAAAATTAAAAGGTATCATTGATCCTTTTAAAAATCAGATTAAATTAATAATATGCGCGCACATACATACTGCTTTTGAATACATACTTGACGGTTATAAAATAATTGTAACTGGAGGCGCAGGTTCAAAACTTGATCCTGTTAAAAATACTTTTTTTGAAAAAAATTTTTATAATGCTTTACGATTAACATTTAAAAATAGCGAATTTAAATACGAGGTAATAAAAATAGATATATGTTATGGCAAAACATTTTATGAAAATCAGGATGTTATAACAAAACTCAAAGATTCGTTTAAAGAAGAATGTTCTGCTTTCAGAAAATATTTATTATATTCTGAAATAGCTGAAAATGAAGGATTTCACGGCATATCGAAACTGTTCAAAGCAGCTGCTTCTTCAGAATTTTACCATTCAAAAAATATGTTTATAGCGGCAGGCCGATACAGCAACACTTTACAAAATCTTGCAGAATCAATAAAAACCGAAAAATCTGAAGCAGAAATAATTTATCCGTCAAACATAAATTTAACTGAAAAAGAAAAATCTTTAACAGCAGTAACTTCATATAAAAACGCTCTTGATGCAGAAAAAGTTCATTTTAAATTATTCAATGAAGCTGCCGAACAATTAAAAAAAGGAAATGATATTCCTCTTCAAAAATATTTTATATGTTCAAGATGCGGATATATGACTTATGGAGATAAACAACCTGCGCGCTGTCCTGCGTGCGGAGCTGATATGTTTAAATTTATAGAAGAAAAATAAATAAAAAAACCGATTTTAGTTGAAAATATAAAATTATTCATTATAATATTCGAATTCAATTTAAAAATGTTTGAGGTGAGTGTGTTGAAAAAAATATGTGCCTTATTTATTTCTGTAATTTTAAGTTTTTACGTTTATTCATCAGCGGCATATTCCGCCAATTATCATCCTAATTTAAGCGAAGAAGAATATATTGAAATGCTGAATGAAACTATTAATCATATAAAAAACAATTTTGTCGATACTGATAAAATATCATTAGAAAAAATATATTTCGGCGCTATTGAAGGCGCTCTTAAAAGTTTAGATGATCCATACACAAGATTTTTGCCGCCGGAAAAATATGATGATCTTAAAATGAAAACCACCAGTAAATTCGGAGGGTTGGGTATAGTCATATCTAAACGCGATAAAGAACTCACTGTAGTATCTCCTATACTCGGAACTCCTGCTTTTAAACTCGGCATAAAACCCGGCGATGTAATTATTGAAATAGAAAATGAATCTACTGAAAATTTAACCTTACAGGAAGCTGTCGAACGTATGCGCGGCGAACCCGGAACCAAAGTTACAATTACCATTTCAAGGGCGGAATTCAAACAGCCTAAAAAATTCACTATAATCCGGGATATTATAAAAATAGAAACAGTTCAAACCAAAATGCTTAACGAAGATGTCGGGTATATCAGACTGCTTGAATTTTCCGAGCCTTCGCATAAAGAAATTGTCAAGGCATTGGCAGAACTTAAATCTCAAGGAATGAAAAAACTTATATTTGATTTAAGAAACAATCCCGGCGGATTACTCGAAAGCGCGTATGATATTTCAAATTTATTTTTAGACAGAGGGCTCGTAGTTTATACACGCGGCCGCCATTCTCATCAAAATAAAAATTATTATGCAAAACCTGATTATTATGATATAAAAAATATTCCTTTAATAGTTCTGGCAAATGGAGGTTCGGCTTCAGGTTCTGAAATTGTGGTAGGAGCCATAAAAGATAATAAAAGAGGATTGATTGTCGGAGAAAAAACTTTCGGAAAAGGATTAGTCCAATCAGTATTTCCGTTCAGAAATCTTCCAAACACAAATTCCGGAGTTGCTATAACTACTGCAAAATATTATACTCCTTCAGGAGTATGCATACAGGATACAGGAATATTTCCCGATATTGAAATTAAACCTAAAAAAACAACCGACGAAGAAGCTGAAAGTCTTATTAAATTCATAGACAAAGATCACGCTTTAAAATTTGTAAAAAAATATCCTGTTTACAAAGAGGAAGATTTATTGAATTATATCAAAGAATTAAAAAAAGACGGAATAATAGTTTCCAAAGAAATTGCAGAATCATTGGTTAAAGAACAATATGCACGCGAAGAAGGCAAACATTATTTTGCTGATTTGAATACTGATGAAGTTTTAAAAAGGGCATTGGATTTATTCACAACTTATGATATATTCATGAAATCAATAAACAATACTAAATAATTATTATACAAAATTTAATAATCGGAGCGGAATATTTATTATGCTTGATATAAGATTTATTATTTCAAATTATGATAAAGTCATAAACAATCTTAAGAATAGAAATTTCAAAGATACAGTTTTAATTGATAATCTCATTGAGTTATACAATGATTCCAAGGATTTGAAAAATAAAGTTGAAACGCTGAAAAACGAAAGGAACGTATTATCAAAGCAAATCGGAGTTATGAAATCAAAAGGCGAAGACGCTGCTGAAATCATGAATAAAGTTAAAGAACTTCCTGAACAGATAAAAATTATTGATGATAGAATCTCTGTTATAGAGCAGGAAATAAATTCAAAAATATTAACAATTCCAAATATGCTTGATAACAGTGTGCCTGCAGGAAAAGACGAATCGGAAAATACAGTCATAAAAACAATTAATCAAAAACCTATTTTTGATTTTGAACCTAAATCCCATTGGGATATAGGCGTTTCATTAGGAATATTAGATTTTGAACGGGCTGCTAAAATCACAGGATCCCGTTTTGTAATATTAAAAAATGAAGGGGCTCAATTAGAACGAGCTCTTATAAATTTTATGCTTGATGTGCAAACGAATGAAAATGGGTATTGTGAAATTTTACCTCCATTCATAGTAAATGATAAAAGTTTGTTAGGAACCGGACAGCTTCCAAAATTTGAAGAAGATTTATTCAAACTCCAGTCATTAAATTATTATCTTGTTCCTACTGCAGAAGTTCCATTGACAAATATATACAGAGATGAAATTATCCCTGGTGACCAATTACCCATAAATATTACAGCTTATACACCATGCTTCAGAGCAGAAGCAGGTTCGTGGGGAAAAGATACCAGAGGAATAATCCGGCAGCATCAGTTCAACAAAATAGAACTTGTAAAGTTTACTGCTCCGGAATCATCCGAAACAGAACATAACAAATTACTTGAAAACGCAGAATCAATTCTAAAAAAACTCGGATTGCATTACAGAGTGGTTTTATTATGTTCAGGCGATACCGGATTTGCGTCTTCAAAAACATTTGATATTGAAGTATGGATGCCCGGACAAAATAAATATAGAGAAATTTCTTCATGCAGTAATTTTTCTGACTTTCAAAGCCGCCGCGCAAATATTAAATTTCGAAGAACATCAAAAGACAAACCAGAACTCGTTCATACGATAAACGGTTCCGGGCTTGCAGTAGGAAGAACTCTGGCTGCTATTCTTGAAAATTTTCAAAATAAAGACGGGTCAGTTTCAATACCCGAACAATTAATTCCATATATAAAAAAAACAACTATTAAATAATATTATAAAATAGAGGTATCTTAAAATGGCGCTTAACACAATTGAAGATGTATGCAGAGTCGAAGAACTGATAAATTTAAAAAATGAATTTAAAAATGATGAAACATTAAAAGGGCAAATCATTCTTGACGGCGTAAAATCAAGACTTACTGCCATGTTAGCACTTCAGACGACCGAATTGGGAAGAATCGAATCAAATGCTCCTGAATTTACCGAGATATATTTACGAGAACTTGATGCAAGCAATGATATAAAACAGAAATATCCTTTAAACAAAGACAAAAAAATTTATACTATTCCTTTACAGGAATTTTTGCGAGAACTTAAACTGTCTTTTAAAAACAAAGTTCAGAAAGAAATTGATTCCAAACAGGCGGAACTCGAAAAAATAATAAAAATGATTTAATTATAATAAAGCAAAAACTGTTATCAAACGGTTTCTGCAGTTTTCCGTTTTTTATCACATATTTTAAAAAACAGCATAATAAAAATATTATATAATTTATATGTCCTTTCTTAAACCAAAAAAAAATAATCCGGCAATTGTTTTAAAAAAAAATATGATTGTCGAATGTGAAATTCTCAGAACCGGATATAGCTGCGAAGGAATTTCTCAAATAGGCGGATTTATAGTTTTTATTGAAGACACTCTTCCCGGAGAAAAAGTTTTAGTAAAAATAATTAAAATCACAAAAAAATATGCGATCGGAAAATTATTGGAAATCATAGATAAATCCCCGCATAGAATAAATCCGGAATGTGATAACAGTCAATGCGGCGGGTGTCAATTGATTTTCGCAGACTATGATTTTCAAATAGAACTTAAAAAAAACATTATATTATCAGCATTTAAACAAAATGCAAAATTAGAAAAGATTCCGTTAATGGATTTTATTAAAGCAGACAATAAAAAACATTACAGAAACAAAGTTGTACTGCCTATAACCATGGTTAACGATAAAATTGAAATAGGGTTTTACGCACAGCGAAGTCACAGAGTCGTAAACATAGATGATTGTTTCCTGCATCCTGAAATAACTCCTGAAATAATAAATATTGTTAAAAATTTTATATCAAAAAACAAAATAAAGATTTATAATGAAAATACTGGAACAGGATTAATGAGAAGTTTAATGATACGAACAAACGAGTCGTCCAGTGAAATAATGATAGTTTTTGTAATTAACGGTGATACGCTGCCTGGGCAATCAGATATTATTTCCAACATAACTTCAAAAATTCCATGTGTAAAATCAATAATATTATGTAAAAATAAAAATCGCGGAAATGTAGTTATGTCGGGAATTTTTGAAACTATTTATGGGAAAAATACTATAACGGCGAAGCTATGCGGTTATAATTTTTTAATTTGTCCTGATTCTTTTTTTCAAATTAATTTTGAACAAACAGAAAAATTATATAACCATATATTTTCATTGGTAAAAAACGAAAAAAATAATAATATCCTGTTTGATATATATTCAGGTGTAAGTTCAATAGGAACGGCATTATCAGGAATTGTAAAAAAAATTTACTGCCTTGAATCAAATCCTAATGCTTCAGAGCTTGCAGAAAAAATTAAATTTATGAATAAAATCAATAATATTCAAAATATTCATGGCGATTCAACTGAATCATTGCTTGCTTTGATTAATTCGTCAATTATTCCCGACATTGTCATATTTGATCCGCCAAGAAAGGGATGCAGCATAAATGAACTTAAAACAATAGCAGAAAAAAAAATCCCGAAGGTGATATATGTTTCATGCAATCCTTCGACATTAAGCAGAGACGCTAAAATACTTATTGATTATGGATACAGATTAAAATCTATTCAGCCTGTTGATATGTTCCCTTATACATATCATGTTGAAACAGTTGCAGAGTTCACCTAAGCAGAGTTCACCTAAACTCCCGATTTTTCTATAACTATATTAAGAAAATTCTGAAAATACTGTTGTTTTATGCAAATGAAATACGGGAGTTTAGGAGTTTACTATTTAATAAAACCTCATTTTTTTTAAATAACATCTTTTAATTTTATTTTTCCATAAATTCAAATCTGAAAATTTTCTTTTAAAAAAGGATTCCTTGCAGCATTTGTTTCATCAAGTCTTCTTACAGGCGCATTTACAGGCGCATTTTTTAATAAATCAGGATTAGTCCTGCATTCTTCTGCGATTTTTATCATTGTATCTATAAAAGCATCAAGAGTTTCTTTTGTCTCAGTTTCTGTAGGTTCTATCATAATAGCTTCATGAACGATCAGCGGAAAATATATTGTAGGAGGATGATATCCGCAGTCAATAAGACGTTTAGCAATGTCAAGAGTTTTAACTCCGTATTTTTTCTGGAATTCATTATTTAATACAAATTCATGTTTGCATATTCTGTCAAAAGGAAGGTTATAATATTTTTTCAATTTTTCTTTAAGATAATTAGCGTTTAGCACAGCAATATCGCTTACCCTGTTTAACCCTTCAATTCCAAGCTGTTTTATGTAAATATATGCTTTAAGCAGGACATTTATGTTGCCAAAATAAGAATGAATTTTTCCTATTGAACACGGATAATTATAATTTAAAAAATATCGTTCTGACTGCTTGTCATAATCAACTACAGGTACAGGTAAAAATTCCACGAGTTTCCCCACGACTCCTACAGGTCCGGCTCCAGGTCCGCCGCCGCCGTGAGGAGTTGAAAAACTTTTGTGCAGGTTTAAATGCATAACATCAAATCCCATATCAGCAGGTTTACATTTGCATAAAATCGCATTCATATTTGCTCCGTCATAATACAGCAACCCGCCTTTAGAATGCACTATTTCACTGATTTTTAAAATATCAGTTTCAAATAAACCAAGCGTATTTGGATTGGTTAGCATCAATGCAGCAACTTCTTCATCCATTTTTTCTGACAAAGAATTCAAGTCAACAAGACCGTTGTCTCCGCTTTTTATCTCAATTATTTCATATCCAAGCAATGCTGCTGTGGCAGGATTAGTTCCATGCGAACTGTCAGGAACAATTATTTTGGTTCTGTTTTCTTTTTTAAACGAAAAAAATTCTTTTATAATTCTTAATCCTGTATATTCGCCATTAGCGCCTGCAGCAGGCTGGAGAGTAATTCCCTGCATGCCTGTCAATAATTTAAGATATTCCTGGAGTTCATATAATATTTTTAACAACTTATTATTTTTTGACAGTTCTTCAGGATGAATATTGAAAACTGGATTTGAAGCAAATTTTTCATTAATTTTCGGGTTGTATTTCATTGTGCATGAACCCAGAGGATAAAATCCTGTATCAACGCTGTAATTTTTTTGAGACAACTTGACAAAATGTCTTACAACTTCACATTCAGGTTTCCCTGAAAATCTAATATCTTCTTTAGTTTTATATGAAATATCCAGTTCTTTTTCAGACTTATTTTCATTTTTTATGATTTTTCCAAAAATAAGTTCAGGGTTAATATTCCCTGCCAATTTAAAAACAGAATCATTATAACTCATTTTATTTTACCGCCGATTATATTAAGTTTTATAATATAGTATAAGTTTCAAAATTGATATAGTCAATAAATTTTTTAATTTTATTTTTTTAAAATCAAATTACAAAAATTAACTTATTAGACAGCCACCATACTAATTCAATTCAACAATTTTTTTTAACAGCCATATAATTTTTTCAAAATGTTCGGTAGCAATCAATAAAACTTTTTTTTCATTATCTTTCAAAGCAGGCTGCAATCCAAGGTATTTATCTCGAAATCTGTTCATCAGGTCGCTTTTATCAGCAGTCATAGATTTAAGCATAGCAATATCTTCACTGTTAAAATTAGTAAAAACATCATTTGCAGTAAGTAAAATAGCATCAAGTCCTTCCAAAAAATTTCTTACAAGTTTTTCCATTTCAGACGAAATTTCAACATTTGTAATATCATTAGTAAATCCTGCTATTGTTTCAAATATAGAACACATCAGATTATGCCTGTGAACGCATTTCAAATATTGCTGCGACGTTTCTTTATCAAGATTTTTATTTATAAGTTCTGAAATGTAAAAATCAAGTTCTTTTGTTAATTTTGTTACAACATTGTTTAATGGTTCTATTTCATATTTTGAAGGAGTGTTTTCAAGTTTATTTCTTATAATTTCCGTATATAAAGGAAGTTTCTGCAAAATATAATATTGTTCTTTTTCTATTATTGCTATAGCTGAAACTGTATCATTAAGAATATCACTTTTAACATATTTCAAGGAACTTTCCTGTTCCTGCAAAGTAGCTGGCCATAATTTTTCAAGAAATGAAATTACAGGTTTAATAAATATATGCGACAAAAATGTCGTTACAAGACTAAAAAACACTAAAAAATAAGTCATTTGCTGTTCAAGCGGAAAACTGTTTGTTGAAACAAATAAATGTTTAACAAGAGGAATATTCATTTTTACTTCTATGAAATACAATGGTATAAATATTACAAGTCCTATTATGCAGCTTACTGCAGGAAACAAAGCGAGCTGTTTAGCCTGACCTTTAAGCCCTAATGCAAGAAAACAATAACGAAGCCCTTCTCCTATAATACTTGCATAAATATAAACTATAGTGTCATCAGCATCAAATATTCCGACTTTCGCAAATGAAAATATGACAATTAAAAAGGCATCGACTGATTGAATTACAAATGATAAAACAGCGCCTATCAAAAATGCGAGAAAATATGATTTTTTGGAATATAATATAAGTTCTTTAAACCATTCCATATCTTTCAACGGATTGGCGCTGTCAATCATAAGTTTAATTCCTATAAAAATTATGCATAATCCTAAAGCTGCAGCAACAAGATTTATTTTATTTTTAGGTTTATCAAATGCGTATAAAATTCCAGTAATGCCAAGAAGAAACAGCATTACCTGATTAATATCCATAAAAACAATAACCAACAGTAGTAATGACCCTGCGCCTGCCCAGTTTATTATTGGCAAAGCTCTCTGAACTGAAAGCAACCCTGTTGACAACATTCCTATAACAGCATAATTCACTGCTGTAGTACTGATCGTTATTGCTCCGAATATTATACCGAGAAGAGAACCTTTTATGTCGCTGTCTGTAACTTTTTCAAGAAGGGTTCTGAATTTTCTTGAAGTCATGGTGTACATATTCGTTTGAAGAATTTTTACACCTGTAAGAAATAATCCTAATCCAGCTAACATTGCTACTAATACTGATATCACTATTGCACTCCAAAATATTTATAAATTTTATTTTACAATAAAATCTGCTTTTTTAATTATAGATTCAGGAAATTTAATATTCTGTTCTTTACAGCTTTTTTCATTAATTCCTAATCTGTATGCTTTATACGGAATAATCATTCCTGTTTTATTGTATTTTCCCTTCAATATACTTCCTGCAAGTTTTCCGCTTTGAAGTCCCCAATCATAATAATCAATCCCATATCCTATTGTCGCGCCATTTTTAACTATAGAAGGATCAGTAACAAAAATAGGTATATTGAATTCTTTTGCTGTTTTCATAAGCCCAGAAATCCCGGCATAAACAGTGTTGTCAGCAGATACTACAAATGCTCCGATCTTTTTTTGAACCAATGCCTGCGCAGCATTTGGGATATCATTGATTGAAGTTATGGGAATTTCACATGTTTCAATACCGTATTTAGCGCATATATCTTTAATTTTTTCTGCTGCAAACTTTGCATTAACTTCAGATGATGTATACGGCAATCCTATTCGCCGGATAGAAGGAACACATTCCCTTAATAATCCCGCAAAAGGTTCCAAGTCAAAAGGATCATAAAATCCTGCTAAATTATCCGGAGGCGCAGAAACTCCGGCATCTTGAGGGGAAAATGATACTGTAAAAACCACAGGTATTTTTTTTACCATTTTAGCAGCAGCAACCATACATGGAGTAGTATTTGTAACCAGCAGACTTATATTTTCATTTTCAAAAGATTTTAATATTAAAGGAATATTCGACATATCTCCTTGAGCTGATTTCTGTATTATGTTAATATTCTGTCCATCAAAAAAACCTGATTCTTTAAGCCCGTCTTTTACTCCTTCAGTAGCAATATTCAATTGTTCTTCTTCTAATAATTGTATAATTCCTATTTTAGGAATTTCATTTTTCGGAGAACATGAAACCAAAAAAATCAATAAAAATATCGAAACTAAAATAATTATACTCGATCTGCAACAATTCAACCGCATTTTATTTTTTCTCCTGGAGCCGCAAATTTTTATAATAATTGTTTAACATTATGTCTTTAATTTTTTTTGTTTTGCCGCAGGGAACAAAATGTTATTTAAAATCAATCTGTATCCTGAAGAATTTTTATGCAAACTCAAGTTCGTATGTTCTGCCCCAACTTGATGAGCATAATCTTCAGGGTCATGACCACCAAGATACGTAACAGTGCCTTTTCCAAATTTTCTATGGAGATACTTTACGCATTTATGACCTATAGTTTTTCCCATTATAATGCATTCCCGTTTTATTTTATCTTCCCTGAAAGATGTAGTCAATCCGAAAAACCCTTTTATTATCTTATTGTGGTTTTGAGTAAGCATAGCAGGCACCTGATCAAATTTAGCTGAAAAATCAAACAATTCAAAAGGCTGATCTTCTATACGTTTTGGAGTATTTACCCAGTTGTAATCTATGTCAGATTTAGGATTAAAATATGGGTCGCTTATAACCGTAAAATTTTCAAAAACAAGGCATTTCGTATAATCAATTTTTTTCATAAAATCAGGTTCATACGGAGTGCCGTCGATTTCCTGAGATATATAATCTACTCCTTCCAGAGAAAGCGATATGTCAAGCGCATCAGGAGCTGAACACATTGCAAACAAAAAACCTCCGTTATTAACATAATTTTTAATAATTTTAGATACGGCAGTTTTTTCTTCGCGCACAGAATTAAAACCCTGAGACAAAGCAAATTTCCTGTATTCTGCAACTCTATTTAAATACCACGGCGAACTTTGAAAGGAACGGTAAAATTTATCGTATTGCCCGGTAAAGTCCTCATGGTGCAAATGAAGCCAGTCATATTCCGAAAGACCTGATTTTAAAATACTGTCATCCCATATTTTATCATATGGGACTTCAGCGTATGTAAGAGCTAAAGTTACAGCATCATCCCAGGGATTATTGGTTGAAGGGGCATAAACTGCTATTTTCGGAGCTTTTTCAAGCTCTATCTTATCCATATTTTCTTCTTGAATAGTTATTTCTATATCATTTAATTTATTATCGTCTATTATTTCATAATATACTCCGGTAAGTTTAAGTTTTTTTACCGCCGCTTCAGAATAAGGTATTAAAAATGAACCGTCCCTGTAATTTAAAAGCCAGTATATTTTTGAAGAGGAATTTTTTTCTGAAATCGACCAGTAAGCAACTCCATAAGATTTCAGGTGGTCTGTCTGTTTTTCATCCATAGGTATCAGAATATGCTGGGCAAACAAATTTGATATTGGTATTAGTAATAATATTATTATACCCAACCGCAGTTTAAAATCAAATAAAGAACCCAATTTCATAAGAAATGTTTCCATTTAAAAAAATATATTCGACCAAACTATTGATTCATTTTAAAAAATCAAATAAGTTTTTATTTCAAATTTGTATATTGTTTTTATATTTTTTGCAAGTATATATTTTAAATATAATTTTACAAGATTTTTCTTCTTTTTTCAATGACAGCTTATAACTAAACTCAAAAACAGTATACTATTTTTTCTTTGACTTTATAAATATTTTTAGTAATATTTTATGTAAAAATGAAAAAAAATGTTTTGATAATAATAATAATCTTATCAGTATATGCTCCTTTGTTTGAATGTCTCGATCATTTTGGATTCGAAGATGCTTCAAGATTTAATTCTCTAAAATTTTTTTTTAATGCTCCGGAAAAAATAATACGTTTTTTTTTCGGAGATCAAACCGGAGGATTAATGATTGACGGTGAAGCTTATTACCGTCCATTAGGTTCTATTTTTTATTTTTTCAATTACAAATTTTTCGGGTTCAGTGCCCGTTCTCTTCACATTTCTTCTTTATTTATTTTTATATGTTCGGTTTTTTTACTTTATAACATTACCTATACTCTGATAAAATCAAAATCATCGGCATTTTTTGCCGTTATTACATTTATTTTATACCCTGCGCTAATTCCTTATTCGATTTTTTTTGCGGTTGACTCAATTCTGATGCTAAGTTTATTTTTTATATTGGCAGCTATATATTTATATCAAAAAAAGAAAAACATCTTATATATTAATACGCTTGTGTTCTGCGCTTTTTTTTCTAAAGAAATCGCATACACTCTGCCTTTAATTTTAATATTTTATGAAATAATAGTAAACAATTCCCCTGTATTTCATGCAATAAAAAAAAATATTCTAATGATTATAATTTCAACTGTTTTTTATATTTACAGAATTGTCATTTTTAACGGATTATATCATTATTCATCTTCAAAAATACTTTCAAAAAATTTTCTTTTAAAATTAAGCTGCAAAATAATTTTTCTTGTACAGTTGTATGATTCTTTTTTTATTTCAGCGGCAATAATATTTTTGTTTGCTATATTTTTTATTAAAATCGGAAATTCAGTAAAACGGCAAAAAACAGTTATATTCATAATAATATGGGCAATACTCGGAATACTGCCTGAAATAAATCATTATATAAACAAAAAAGATTTTGATTCCTACAGAAGTATGTTTACTTTAACTGCGCCTTTTTCTATTCTTATTGCAGCAATGATCAATAACATATTCAGAATTTGTTTAAAAAATAAAACTATATTGTTTCTAATTTCATTTTTTTTTATTTTTATGTATTTTATAAATCTTAATATTATTGATGGATGGAAAGAATTATCAGAATACAGAAACGAATTGGCGTTAAAAGTTAAAAATATAATTTCAAATGATAATAAGAATAATATCATATTATTTTGCAGAAACATTAATTCAAAAAAATTCCCTGAATCTGCCGCATTCCAAAGCACAACTTATATTATGGATATCATATACAATGATTTCGAATATTCAAACAAAAAATTCCATAATAATTATATTTTTAATGTTAACGACATAAATGATTTCATAAAATCTGACAATTTTTCTGCTTATTATATAGACAAAGAGATAAAAAAAATCGAATTGCCTGAATTGCTCGAAATTTATTCAGATAAACATTCTTGTAAAATTATAAATAAACTTTTAGACGATAAAAATTTAACACTGCAGAATTCTGAAATATTAAGTTTTATGGGAGTCAATGATGAAGACGAAGATTTATTTAAAAACCATTATAACCCTGCCGCAGATAAATTGATAAAAGAAAACATATATTCTGAAAACAATTCTGCTGATTTTAAAAACCTGATTCATTTAACTGATTTTTTTCATTATAACGAATTTGATTCTAAATTCTGGGTTGACTTGATTCTCAACAAAAAATCCGCTCCTTCTCAAGAATTTATTTTGTCAACCATTCTGTATTATTCAATTTTTTATGAAATCGAATTATTTAATAAAAACCAATTAATTATGCTTGCTAACGATAATTTTTATCATTCCAAAGAGTTGAAATTTTATATAAAATTAATACTATATAAAAATAAACTAATATCAGATTCGGTTTTTCAAAAATACATACCTGTTTTATCAGATATCAAATCCGAAATTCACAAAAAAATGATTTTAAACTCGCTCATTTTAAATTCCGGAAGGTATAATTTTTTTAAATACGCATTTACAAATAAATTTTTTATTTCAAATGCTGACAATTTAATTTTTTTTCTTCATTATAATATAAAAAAATTATTATATGATTCAGAGATCCTGGATAAAAACAGTTTTAATCACGGGTTTGATTTCGTTGTTACAAACAAAAATTTTCAATGAATTTCATCAAAGAATCAAAAAATTTTTTTTATATATTAAAAAAATATTGACTTTTTCACTATTGTTGGTTATAATATAGCAACTGAACCTCAAAAGGAACAAGTTTAAATGAAATTTAAAATAATATTTTTGTTAACAGTGTTGTTTATTCCTTTAATCAATATTTCCGCAGAAGAGAATAAAGCTGTTAATGGCGTGTCAGCATTTTCTTCAAAATCAGATACATATTTTTCAAAAAATACATATTCTACAAATATTAAAAACCAGCAATTCAATCACAAAAAATCAAACAAACCTGCAGATTCAGTTTCAAGTTCAGCATCTGAAAATAAAAAAGAAATAAATGATGAGTTCAAAGATATAATAGACAAATTAAAGAAAATACATGATAAAAAAAACAATGATGCTAACGATTCAAAAGTGGCATATTTAGGTACAAAAGGTTCCGAAAACTCAAAACAAAATTTTGATTTGCTGTTAATCTGGAAATAGTTCTTATTATGCACAAAACATGTAGGCGCTCTTACAAAAAAAAATATTATATAATTATCTGCCTCATAACGACTATACTATCAGTCATAGTTTCCCGTTCTGAAACAGTTTCATTATTCAATGACCGTTTTTTCGATTTTTGGCTTTCTATTTTTAATAACAAAAATTCGACAGTATCTGAAAGTAAATTAAAACTTATTCCAAAAATTTTATTGATAAATCTCGACAGGTCATTTGCAGAAGAAATTAAAATATATCCTTTTCCAAGAAAATATTACGATTTAGCTTTAAAAGTATTAAAAGCTAAAAATCCCTTAGCCATAGGTCTCCCGTTAGTTTTTTCAGACAATGAAGACTGCAATAACAATCTCACATTTATTGCTGATACCACTGTAGTCTTTGGCGCATTTTATTATAAGGACTTCGAAAAAATAATAG
>JAGOBX010000268.1 GCA_017999075.1 Candidatus Babelota bacterium
AATAAAAAATATGAACCTGAATTTATTGAATCAGGTTCATATTTTTTGAGGCCATCTTATTTTTAAATTTTTTAAAATGGAATTTCTTCGTCTGATTTGGAATCAGAATCAGAATTTTCAGGTTTTTCTTTTTTAGGTTTAGACGCTGCTTGACCTTCGGAAGCAGATTTTAAAGGTGTTTTTTCAAATTTTTCAAGTATTAATTCGAAAAGTTTTGCTCTTCCGTCAGCTGTTATTGGATGAAAAATATCTTCCCACTGACCACCTTTAGTTGACCGGGACGGCATTGAAACCCATAATCCTTTTTGCCCGTCCATTACTTTAAAACCTTTACATACGAAATGTCCGGCAATAACAATGTCTGCAAATGCTTTTACATTGTTCATATTTTCAACACGATTAATTCTGACATCCGTAAACACTTCATTTAAATCCATAGTTTTTCTCCTCTTTAACTTAACGCTTGATTTTATCAGCGCTTTCAAGTATTAGCGTAACAGGACCATCGTTAAATATACCTACTTCCATATACGCCTGAAACACGCCGTATTTTATAATAATATCATTTTTTGTCAAGCAGTAATTTTTCAATTTGTCGAAAAGTTTTTTTCCTGCAGAAATATCGGCAGCTTCTATAAAATCAGGCCTGTTTCCTCTCATGCAACTGCCGTATAAAGTGAATTGCGGAACTATCAGAAGCTCTCCTTTAACCTCTTTTAAAGACAGATTCATTTTTCCGGCGGAATCTTCGAAAATTCTGAGATTAACAATTTTTTCTATTGAATATTCAATATCTTTTATAGAATCGTCTTTTCTGAATCCTGCAAGAACCAGCAAACCCTGTTTTATTTCATCAATTAAGGTGTCATTTATTTTAACATACGCTGATTTGACTCTCTGAATAATTGTTTTCATATTTTTTTAATTATTTAAAAATATAGTTTTTAGTGGTGAGTTCGAGCCGTCTGCTTAAAGTGCGTGATAAATTAAACAGAATTTTTATTGTAGTGGTTTTATTCTTTTTCAGCATAATGTTAAAATGGTGTTTACTTAAAAAATATGCTGTTGTAGGAATAATTGTTCGTACAGTGGCAGTACGTCTGATATTATCTATTAATGACATTTCTCCGAAATAATTAAGATCGCCGAGAGTTGTAATGATAAATTCTTTTCCTGCATCATTTTTTTTTAAAATATTAACGCCGCCGGATTTAATTATATACATTCCGTCTGATTCATCGTTTTCGCTGAAAACAACAGAATCTTTATCAAAATTAATTTCGTTTATTTCAAGAGATAACTCTTCAAGATCATGCAGAGACAAATTGTCAAACAATTGAACTTTACTTAAAGTTATGACAGTTTCATCATCTGTTGGTTTTACGCTTAAAAGTGTTTTGAAGAAATTCATATTGATTTCCCCTTATCTTTTTTTAATAATATTTTCATAAAATTTTTTATTATCAATTACAATTTCCGATTCAGGACTAAGCAGAACTAATGAAAAAAGATTTATTCTGTTAATAACGAATAATTGTTCATTGATGTATATATGATTTCCTATTTTATAAACTGATTTAATAATGAAATGCAGATAAATGTTATAAAACACATCGCGGAAACCTATAACCATTATTATTGAAATTGATATTATACTGCATTTTGCTATGAAAATGGAACCATTTAAAAAAGTCTGTTCATTAATTCCCAATAATGGTAGAGAATAAAAAATTATTCCGAATCCTCCTGAAACAAGAAACAACCATTCGGCCAATCTGTAATATTTAAAGTTTATAAGAGCAAGGCATATCCTGAATATTTTCGCGAAAAAGTTCAGAATATAATAATTTATGACTATAAATGCAGCAAAAGAAATTAATTGCGACAATAGTTTTATTATTGACCATAAAATAAGGGAAATATCTTCAAACCCGAAATTATCAACTATAACGCATAAGGTTATTGTAATAATTATCCAGTAACAGATTTTTGCTATAATACGCGAGGGAACATCTGATATATGATTGGTTATCAATTCGAGAAAACCTATTTTTTCAGCAGCTGCATCAAATTTTGTGATTTTTAGAATTCCTGCGATAGATAGGTAGATTAGTTTTGCTATAATCAAACCTATAATCAGTATTAGTACTGAATCAACGTATATCGGCAATTCAGTATTGAATGAATACATAAGATTATTTATGTTTAAAACAAGTTTATCCATGTAACATTTCCTCCGAAATTAAATTATTTGTCAATTTCAATTTTATTTCCGTTAGAAGAAACCTCTATATCCCCGTCTTCATCAGTCCTATAAATATTTTTCATTATTTTTTTGAGACGTTTGTAAGTTGACGGATGGGGATGATGAAATTTATTGCCTGCTCCTACTTGAATTATTCCGTATGATGGTTTGACTTTATCAAGAAATTTTTGGGATGAAGAAGTTTTGCTCCCGTGATGCCCTACTTTTAAAACATCAGAATTTAATGAATTTCCGAATTTTTTTACTAATTCTTCTTCGCAATCCTCTTCCAAATCTCCGGTAAACAGAAATACATTATTCTTATATTTCATTTGAATTACAATGGACGCATTGTTTATATTGTCGTAATATTTCCCTTTTGCAGGATGCAGTATTTTTACTGATATATCCTTATCCCATTTAAATTCATCATCGCGTTTTGGAGTTTCATAACCAATATCGTTTTTTTTAATTTGTTTAAGTATTTCTTTATAAGTGCGGGTTGTAGAAGGATGACCCGAATCGAAAACTTTTATTACTTTAATTCTTTTAAACAAGTTTAGAGTTCCTTCGATATGATCTTTGTGAGGATGCGTTAAAACAAGTGTATCAATTTTTTTTATTTTATTTTTTTCTAATATATCAGCTATTTTATCACCGTCTTTAGGAGTTTTTCCTGTATCTATAACAAAACATTTTTTTGATGGAGTTATAATTATCTGCGCGTCGCCCTGACCAACGTCAACATAAATGATTTTAATTTTTTTTCCTGTTTTTTCTCCTGAAACAGAACTTGTTTTTTTTGTTGTTCCGGAAGATTTTCCGAATATGTCTTGAGCGTCTTTGATTTCAAAATCGTCTGAAACTTCAGATTGAGTTTTTATTGGTTCCTGTTCTGTTTCTTCCTGAGAAATATCATCTGAATCATCAGAATCAGTTTTCTGGACGGTTTCTGCGGTTGCGGCAGAAGTGCCTTGATTGTCTTGTTGAATGAACTGCTGATCAGGAATTTTTGGAGAAGAAGACGAACTTTCGGTTAATTTCTGAAACTGCGGTTTATAGTAAGAGGTATAATACTTAAATCCGGCAAATCCTATGATCAGTATAAAAACAGCTATTAATCCTGACAATATTATGTTTTTGCTTTTTGAAGGTTCTGCTATTTCAGGAGAAGAAGATTCTTTTCCGAACAATTCGAATGCAGTTAAGCTGATTGTAGAAATATCCTGCTCATCAACAGTATAAAAAAATATCTGAAAATCAAAAGAACCGGTCATTACCGGATAAACATCTGATGATTTAAACTGAGGAAGTTTTTCTTTTAATAACTGAATTTTTTTTTCAGATCCTTTGTATAAAACCCGCGTTTTCCCGATTTTAATCTGAGGATCTATTATCCAACGTTTATTTTCCATAAATTAAACAATATTATAATTATCAATTGAATAATTTCAAGATTTTTTATATAATAAATACAGCCATGAAAAATTTTGAACCTTTTGTAGATGTAATAATAACAACTTTTAACAGACCGGGCTTTTTAGAAGAGTCGATTGAAAGCGTTGAAAATCAAACTTACGGAAATATAAATATCATAATTGTTGATGACGGTTCGGAAAAACAGATTAAATTATTTCCTTCTTTGAAAAAAAGAAAAAAAAATATATATTATATTTATCAGAATAATTCAGGTATAAGTTCTGCAAGGAATACAGGAATAAAGTTAAGCAAATCGAAATATATTGCGTTTCTTGACGATGATGATTTATGGGTTAAAAATAAAGTTGAAAAGCAAATGAATATTTTACTGAATACAGAATACAGTGTTTGTTATACAAATGAGAAGTGGATGAGAAATGGAAAACATCTTAACCAGCACAAAAAACATCAGAAATATTCAGGAGATATTTTTGATAAAGTTTTAAGTTTATGCATAATAAGTCCGTCATCAATTCTTTTGGAAAAAAAAGTGTTTGACACAATTGGAATGTTTGACACTGACTTCGAGGTATGCGAGGATTATGAGTTATGGCTGCGCCTTGCACTGAAGTATAAAATATATTTTTTAGATGAACCTTTGATAATAAAACAGGGCGGTCACAATGATCAGTTATCCAGAAAACTGCCTGTTATGGACAGTTTCAGAATAGATGCTTTAAAAAAATTACTTGATAATTATAATTCTTCAATGGATTCATATAAAATAAAAATAGTGATTGCCGAACTTGAAAAAAAAAGTAGAATAATTATTAATGGCTGTATAAAACGCGGGCTTAACGATGAAATTGAAAAATATGAACGAATTATTAAAAGTTGTAAGGCAAAATACGGATTATTGTAAAAATTCCGGCGACCATAAAATTTTATCAGGGAAATACAGTTTTTCTATTTTTGATGCTGAAAAATTCACGGAATATATAGAAATTACCGGATTTCCGGTAATTGAAAATAAGAATGAATATATTCCGCTAATAGGTTTTAAAAATTATAATTTGAACGAAATCCGCATTTTCAGGATATTAAACAGTATTCTGACTCCTGAACATCATTTGTATATGCTGAATTATGAATTTGAAAAATTCGGGCTTAAAAATCCTGTTATAACTGCTGAACTTATAAAATATTATAATTCTGAAGTAGGCAGTTCAGGATTACACGAATATATGAAATTCAATAATATAAAACCTGTTAAAGAAAACCTTGAATTTTTTTTATGGCTTGCAGATGAAACCGAATATGTGAAAAAAATGCTGATTGAAACAAATCTGTCAAAAGATATTATTGAACTGCTTAGAAATCTTAGCAGGGAAATACAGATTTTTTTATTGGAATTATTTGTGAAAATCAATTTATCTCTGAATGATAAAAAACATGCTGTAAATTATATTTTCGATTTAGTTCAGTCTGGCAAAACAGATATTGAAAAAATTATTAATGAAATAAATTGTTTGACATTTGAAAAGCAGACCGCTCCAGTTAAAATACTGGATTATTTGAAAAAATTAAGATTTCCTGTTTTGTCAGGGTTAATCCTTGAAAAAGACGAAATTGTAAATAAGCTGAATACCGGTAAAATAAAGTTTGAATACGATAAAACATTTGAATCTCCGGGAATTAGCTGCAAAATTAAATTAGAAAAATCGGAAGATACCGAAACAATAATTGAATATTTTCGTGAAAAAAAATTTTTGATAGAAAAATTTTTGGATGTAAATGAACAAAAATTATTTTGATGCACTGAAGTTATCTTTGATTTACGGAACTGTTTCGCTGATATGGATTTTTGGTTCAAATGCAGTTGTATCTGAATTGATGAATCGATATCCGGGATTTATTTGGATATCTGC
>JAGOBX010000269.1 GCA_017999075.1 Candidatus Babelota bacterium
ATATCAGTTATATCAAATGAAACTTTAATAATAACCGATTTTAAAACAAAAATAAAAAATATTATAAAAAAAAATATTTTTTTTGCTGGGATTTTAAAACAAGATTTTATTTTTTCTATAAATTCATCAATAATAAAAAAAACACTGTTAAAAAATCTATTTTCAAGATTACCTGAATTATTTACATTAAATATTCTCAATAATATTATAAAAAGTATAATATTTAAAATTGAATCCACAAAATTAAATTATCCTTATTATCACGAAAGCGGTTAAATCTCAAAATGATAAGATTGGACATATTCTATTTTCCCGTTAGCATCAAAAACAGCAGAATCTGTTTTTCTGTGCAGTTTTACTTGTTCCCGGTTGATATGTACTATTCTTATGTTATAAGAAATATTGGGTGCGTCAGGTGTCAATACATTAAAATTTTTCTTCATTATCTTTTTATCCTGAACAAAAATAAAATCAAATACATTCATCCCCAAAATTTTTTCTTTAGTCATTCCAAAATATTTGCAAAATGATTCGTTTACAAATAATATTTTACCATCAGAAGTAAACCTTGACATCAGCAGAGGCATGTTTTCAACAACAGTTTTATATAATTTTTCAGATTCTTTCAGATAGTCGTCCTCAAGCAATTTATCTGAAATCAGACGTATAATTCCAACAGTTCCAATAAAATTATTTTTTTCTGTTTTAGTGTTCATCAAATAATGACCTGCAGAAGAAACTTCTCCCCATGATATTACGTTTCCAAGTTTTTCACGTCTAATCGAATCTTCTTTTATTATCAAATCTTTTTTATTGGTTTTATCAATAAACCTTATTTGCAGATTTGATGTTTTTCTATCGCCGCTTCTTCTTTCATCAAAAAGTTTAGGAGAATTTTTATCACCGGTAAAAATTCCTTTATATTTCGGCAAAATATAGAA
This sequence comes from Candidatus Babelota bacterium, assembly GCA_017999075.1. Classification (GTDB taxonomy): domain Bacteria; phylum JAGOBX01; class JAGOBX01; order JAGOBX01; family JAGOBX01; genus JAGOBX01. Next base: position 942 of record JAGOBX010000269.1, read on the forward strand.
TCTCGAAACTTTTTTTATATCATCAGGATGTATTATTAAACTAAAATGTTTTCCTATTAAATCAGCCGGATCATATCCCAGAGTTTTAATTGAATCATTCAAATAAGTAAATTGCCCTTTTTCATCAAGTTTATAGATTATATCCGGCAAAGAATCCATAAGATTCTTATAGCTTTGTCTATTTTTCTCAAGTAAAATTTGATTAACTTTATTCTCGGTAATATCCCGAATCATTAAAAAAATTAATTTATTGTTTTGAATATACAATTGATTAATACTTATTTCCACAGATTTAAGAACACCTGTTTTACTCTTAAACTCTGCAGAATAAGATAATTTTTTCTTGCGGGAAAGATCGTTTATATGATTTAAAAATTTTTCTTGCGAAGATTCGAATTCAAAATCATAAATATACTTATCAATTATTTCGCAGCCGTCATATTCAAGAATATCGCATAACGCATCATTAATAAATTGTATCTGTCCTGTTTCGCTAATAATTGCAAAACCTTCCATTGTCGCCGTTAAAATAACATTTTTCTCAGCAAGCTGCTTACTTAACTTTTTAAGAAGTTTTTTTTTTTCAGTGCCGCAAGACGCAATTTTTTCCTGAAGTTCTGCGCATTTAATTTCAAGCTTATGAATATATTTTTTCAGTTCAATAACATTTCCGTCATTTTTTTCCATATTTCTATGAAAAGATATTATAATACGTTAATATTTATATGAAAAACTCACTTTGAATTTATTATCAGTTTTTTCACCAAACGCATATTCTCTTCTATCAGGTCTAATACTTGCAGAAAATGCTATTTCTCCGTTATCTTTCATAATTTTTTTTGCAACACGGAAATTAAAAAAGATATAGCTTGCAACAGATTCAGTGCTTTCATTTTGCGACGAAGCAGCAAGAGCGCTGCCGAACCCTGCTCTGGCTGACTGCTGAGCATTAATTTTATCCGCATTTATCTGCGCGTCTGCCTGAGCGCTCGTCATACCTGCTCCGCCAAATCCTACAGGAGCCATAAGAAAAGCTTTATATCCTGTAAGCAACGCAGCGTTCTGCGTATAAAACCCAAAAAATGCAGCTTCATTTTTATTTAACCCTGCCACATCTGCTCCCATAGCATTATAAAATCCAACAGCTAAAGGACTAATTGACGAAAATGCAGCAGAACTTGTAACTATATACGAATTGTAAACATTGCTGTAAGGTTTTCCTACAGCTCTTTCTGATATTAAAGTATTATTGTTTCCTGCTGCAGTAATAGTCTGAAGCAATGTTTGATCCATAATATTAGTTAAAGTAACTTCAGACGAACTCACAAAATTTCCGGATGCTGAAAACACCCAACCGTTTTTCATATAACGAGTTACTCCTAAAGACGCCAAATGCTGAGGAGCAGCTTTAGTTGTTTTATCCTGAAATTTACTGTTCTGATAAGAATAATTGCTCCATACTTTATAATCTTTAGACGGGTTATAACTCATAGAAAGTTCCAATCCTGTAGATTTAAAAGTCCCATCTAAATTAACAGTTTGCAAATCTACCCCTGATGAAGTATTGAAATCAGAATGCAAAGCCACTGCAGCAGGCGAATCAGATACATTTAAACTATAACCTATAACATCTTTTGTTCTGTAATGATATAAATTAGCGTCAAAATTAATTTTTTTCATTAAAACTGTAGAATATCCCAACTCAACAGATTTTATAGTCATAGGATTTAAATTTTCATTTGGCAATAATCTTATTATCGGAGCCAGTCTGTTATCTGCTGTTATACCGTCTGACATTTGAGCGTTCGTAAACAAATCAGCAATAAAAGGAGCGCGAATAGCCTGAGAATATATCAATCTATAAGTCTGATTTTCTTTAGGGGTATAAAATAATATAGTTTGAGGAGAAAGTCTTGCTTTATCAGGCGTATCAAATTTATCATATCTTGTTCCCAAAACCCATTTGACTTTATCAGAAAATTTATATTCATTATTGAAAAAAGCAGCAATAAATTTTTGTGATTTTTCCTGATAATCTCTGAAATATACATCGTCTGATCTGCTTTCTGATTTACGCCATTCAATACCTGCAACTAAAATATCTTTGTCATTTATATTAAAAATATTCTGAACATCTAGATCTAACGAGTTCCAACTCATTCCATCCTGTTCATCTCCATCAGTTATTTCAGTAAATGCCGCACCTGTATATTTATCAGGTTTAATTTCAGTATATAACGGATTTTCATAAATTGTCCCTAACTGCCCCCATATATTTGATAACGCAATTTTCAAATCATTATTATAATAAGTGAATTTAACCACGTTGTTTTCCAAATTATCGTAGCCTACAAGAAGTAAATCTCCTGAAGTACCAGCCATATTAGCTTTGCCTTTACTGTGACCTATCTGCATAGTCATTTTCTTGTTATCATTAATCAGATATCTTGAAAAAAATGAAACTTTATAATTTTCCAAGGCTTCATCATTAACGCCTTTATAATCAGCATTAGAAAGACCTGAACTTGCAAGTATCGATTCTCTATATTTATAAATATGATTAGTATGATCATACGAAAAATTATCTTCAGTTGATTTTTTATTCATCTCAGCAGTAAGCCGGAATGCAAATTTTTTAAAACTGTCTGAAACCTTTATAGAATTTTTATATGAATTGTTTATTCCTAATGAAGCAGTAAATCCGAATTCTTTTGTATTCTGAAAATCTTTTGTTATAATATTTATAACTCCTGTTACGGCATTTGCACCGAACAAAGCTGATGAAGGTCCTCTTACAACTTCTATTCGTTCTATATCATCAACAGTTACAGGTAAAAATTCCCAAAATGTTCCGCCGAATATATCATTAAAATATGATCTGCCGTCAATCATAACAAGTATATTTCTTGAATAAACTGCAAGCGCTCCTGCCTGTTTCGGAACATTTATCATACCGCGTATAGCAACATCCTGCTGTCCCCCTGTTGTTTCCTGAACATATACTCCGGGAACCATACGAAGAACTTCAGCAATACTCTGGCATCCTGAAACCTTTATTTCTTCGGCGCTTATTACAGAAATAGCTACTGAAGCTTCACTTAATTTCTGAGCGCGTTTAGACGCTGATACTACAATCTGTTCTTCCATTTTAAAAAAAGCTTCTTCGCTTGAATCATCGTAACTTATATCTGATGCGACCACAGCGAGGGTATTAAAAACAAAAATCAAAATAAATACAAAAAATTTTTTTAAAAACATTTTACACACCTCTTACGAACTAATATTTCACCATTTTTTTTATTTTAAATTTAATATATTTATTATAGATTATTTTATTTAAAAAACAAGATTTAATTTTTATAAAATTCAAATCAATAATTTCATCATATCAAACTATCAGCCCTTTTTCCGCAAGTTCGTTTTGAGCCTGTTCAACCTTATCTTCGGCTCTTTGATTTTTAAGCCATAAGCATAATTCTTTTAATCCTTCATCAAAAGTAACTGAAGGAAAAAAATTCAATTTTTCACGAATTTTAGATATGTCCGCAAAACAATGACGTACGTCTCCTATGCGATATTTATTAACCAGTTCAGGTTTAATATTTTTATTCAAAACACTTGCAAGTTTTAATGCGATGTCTTTAACGGCAATCGGATTTCCAGCTCCCACATTAAAATATTCAAAGTTAGCAGAATCCTTTTCCATTGCAAGCAAATTAGCGGAAGCTATATCTTTTACATTTATAAAATCACGAGTCTGCATTCCGTCTTCATAAATTATAGGCGCATTATTATTCAACAGTCTTGACGCAAATATAGCCACAACTCCAGTATATGGATTAGAAACTGATTGCCTCTGACCATATACATTAAAATATCTTAACGCCACAACAGGAATTTTATAAGCCCAGCCAATATTTAAACACATATCTTCCTGATCTTTTTTTGTAATTGCATAAATGGAAGCGCAATCCCGTGATTTTTCTTCAGTTGTTGGTAAAGGAGCAGCTTCATTTCCGCAAACAGGGCATAACATTTCAAACTTTTTCAGTTTCAGCTGTTCTTCAGTCCTGATTTTCGGAGAAATTTTTCCGCATTTCGCACAATTATATAATCCTTCTCCATAACTGCTCATTGAAGCTGCTACAATAAGTTTTTTAACTTTATTTTTTTTATTAACCAGCAGGTCCAGTAAAACTGCTGTTCCTCTTGTATTGACATCGACATAATGTTCTATCTGGTACATGCTCTGGCCAACTCCAACTGCTGCAGCTTTATGAAATATTATTTCAGCGTCTTTCACAACTTCATATAATTTTTCTTTATTTCTTACATCGCCATACACAAATTTTGCCAATCTGTTAAAATATTCCGGCAATTCTTTTTTTATCCCGTGCACTTGAGGATCAAGATTATCGTATACAGTTACATTATGTCCTTTTTCAATAAGCAAATCAACTATATGTGAACCTATAAAGCCTGCGCCGCCTGTAACTAAAACATTCATTTATACACTCTCCGAAAAAATAAATTATATAATGCATAAAACAATAAATAGTCAATCTGAAAATTATAAAATCAATAATTTAAAAACGCAATTATTTTTAAAATAGTTTTGACTTTAATTAAATTATTACTATAATATTGTTT
>JAGOBX010000270.1 GCA_017999075.1 Candidatus Babelota bacterium
GCGCAAGCATAGCTAAATTAATATTCGATAACAACGATTTTTTAGTTTTATTCAATATTTCTTCGGCAAAATCTGTATCTCCGATTATTGAAGCAGAAGAAATCTGATTCTCATTTTGAACACCTAAAAAATTATATGTTTCTTCAAGCCTGTTTTGATACGCGCCTATTTCAGACCTGTATTCTGAAACTTTTTCAATACTATCATCAGCTTTTTGAATGGACTGTTGGGCAGCGCTTTGCGAACTTATATCAAAATTATTCAATCCTAAACTTGAAGCATCAATGTTTGCTAAATTCATTGAAATGTTTTCTCCGCTGTTTGCTCCTGCCTGTGTTTCAAAATCTCCGGTTCCTAATTCAAAACTTCCGTTCAAAAGTTTTTGCCCGTTAAATTCAACTGAATCAGACAGCCTGTCAAGTTCTTCAACAAGCTGATCAGCTTCTGCCTGAAGAAGTTCCCTGTCATCATCAGTTAACGTCCCATTTGAAGATTGAACCGCAAGTTCTCTTAACCTGCCTTGTATACTTGAAACAGCCTCAAATCCCCCTTCCGCAACCTGCATTACTGAATATGCGTCCTGAACATTATAAACAGCCTGCTGTTCCCCTGAAATCTGAGATACCATACGAGCAAGTACTGCAAGTCCGGCAGCATTATCTCCCGCATTATTGATTTGCAACCCGGAAGACATTTTCTGCATTGATTTCATTAAATTATTCTGGTTCAGTTCAAACATCCGGTTTGTAAAACTTTGATTAACTCCATTTAATCCGTTCAGCATAATTTTCCCTCCCTCAAAAAAAATTACTTTTACAAATAATTTATTTAAAATTCATACTTATTATTTTACAGTTCGGTATTTTTCAATGCCTTCAACAAATACAATTTCTCCAAAATACATTCTATGGTAATCAGAACCATTATACACATTTTCAATTTCACTCGATATAAATCTCATAGGTTTAAAATCATCAAAATATATTTTTTTGCATTCTATAGATAATTCTGATTCTTTATATGAAGGCGCGCATATTTTTTTCGATTTTACAGGAGTTAATCCTGTCTCTTTTATTTTATCTGTTGTTCTGCCTGTTTTAGTGCCGCAAACAGTTAGTTTATTCCTGAAATTTTCAGAAAAAGATGATAATGTGAATGTATTGAATTTTTCTATAAACTCAAAAGTATATCTTGACGGCCTTACAACAATTATAGCTATAGGCTTATCCCACATGATTCCAAATCCGCCCCACGCAACAGTCATCATATTAAAATTTTTCGCTTCAAATTCACCGGAAGTAAGTAGTAACCATTGATTTTTCCATAAATTAAAAGTATTGGTGCTAAATTCATTAAAAGGAATTTCTATACGTTCCATTATAAATTTCCTCCAAAATTATTCTAATCATTACATTTTTTATTATTTTATATTTTATTAAATCAAACAAAAAAACTTTTTATTATTTTTCTTTAATAAAATAAAATAAAATCATTAAGCTATAAAATTATATACCATTCCTTTTTGCGTTTTATTTGTTACAACGCTGAAATTCAATTTTTGGTCTTTAATATCTTCTTTATTCAATTTTGCTTCCACATTAGATAATTCCTGCGATGATAAAGTCGCTTCAATGTTATGTCTGTATATTTCTATTTTTCTTTTTATACTTTCTAACTTTTCAATATAATTATCGCTGTTCTCTTTTTCATTAACAGCTATTGTTTCAAGTTCTGTTAATCGTTTTATAAACTCTACTTTTCCTTCATCAGTATTAAGTTCAATTTCGTCAAGTTTATAAGTTTTATATCCCAGCTCAACAGGAATATTTATCTGAACAAAAGGTTCTTCCTGTATAGCAGTATGTATTATTATCTTATTATAGATAAGCGCGGGATTTAATTTTGCATCAAACCTTTTTCTGAAATCAGTGCGGGCTCTTACTCTACGTCTGAATTCAATATTTTTTTTGAAATCTTCAGTGGTTAATAGTCTTAAATACTTTATCCTTGTAGAATCTACAAGATATTTAATGCTTATCTTCCATTGATTATAAAGATTGGCGATTTGTTCGTCAGTGTATTCTTTAGATTTGACTATAAATTCTTTTGCTTGTTTAACATATTGATCGTATTTCTCAAGACCATCGCGTGCAAACCTCAACATTTCAAGGGCTTTCTTAATATTGCTGAGAGAATATGTACTTTTTTCAAATCTGAATTTTAGTTCCCCTGCAATTTCTTCTTTTTTCCTGGGTTTGGTTTCATTTAAAACCACTACCCGTACATTCTCTGCTTTAGGTTCAAATTTTTCTTTTAAATCCCTTAAAAACAGAAGTTTCTGGTAGTTTAGTATACCTTCAACATTATTTATCTGCATAAACCTCCCCTCCCTGAAAGGTCTAATTATTCTCAAATAATTCCAGCAACAAAACAGTAACTTTTTTAATATACCTTTATTCCATTTTAAAACTAATACAATAAAAATAATCTATCCTAATTATTGTATTATATAATTTTTTAATATTATATATCTCATTTTCCTAATACAATCATTGGATCTATATGCCTGTCCCATCTCCTTACTTCAAAATGCAAATGCGGGCCTGTTACCCTTCCGGTAACTCCCATTGCACCGATTAATTCTCCCTGATCAACCCATTCCCCCAACTTTATATTAAATTTGGATAAATGAGTATACACTGTAGAATAACCTTGATTATGCTTTAAAATTATAACTTTTCCATAACCTCGTATAAAATCTCTGAAATATACTCTTCCTTCTTCTGACGCATATATTTTCGTCCCTATCGGTCCGGAAATATCAAGCCCCTGATGAAAAATTTTTCTGTTATAAATCGGATGCATTCTAAAACCATAGGGAGAAGATATATTCTTCGTCGCAGACGGCCAAATAAACGATATTCCGGAAACAGTCTTCTTTTTCGGAACAGCAGGAACTTTCGCAGCAATCTTAGAAAGCATTAAAGGTTTGCTGCCAGGTATAAATATAGATTCGCCTGCTTTTAACCCTGTTTTGACTGTTATTCTGTTAACCTTTTGTAAATCTCCGGAACTTACTTTAAATTTATCAGCTATACTTTTTAAAGTATCGCCTTTCCCTACTTTAACAAGAATACCATCCATACTCGGTATCATCAATTTCTGTCCGACAGCAATCTGCCGGGTTTTCAAATTATTATAAGCAATTATAGTTTCAACTGAAACATCATAATTTTTAGATATTGCCCATAAACTTTCGCCTTCATTTACTATATGCTGACGAGACGTAAAATATTGTGCTTTCTCCTTTTTTTCAATTTTTGGCGCGTATGTTATTATCTCTTTAGCTTCATCCAAACTTGTCGGTTCATACAAATCATCGTCAGCGTCATGCTGAACAGATTCGTCTATTCTTACCAAAGAAATTTCATCAATTTTTGAAATTGTTCTGTCTAACAATAAATCGCTGTCTATTATTTCCTGAGATGTAATCATATTGTAAGCATGAACCTCAATAGGTTCGCTTTTCCATATTACAGCGATAATTATAAGCAGCGCGCTTAAAATTAATAATATTAAAACATTAATTCGTTTTTGCATCTTTGCAAAATATTAACCTGTTTTTATTTTCCGTTGTGTTTCATAACCTGTAAAAAATCTATGTTGCTTTTAGTATTACCCATTTTATCAAGTATAAATTCCATTGTCGCAACTTTATCCATTTCTGCAAGAATTTTCCGTAAAATCCATACTTTATTCAATACTTCGGAATTTAGAAGAAGTTCTTCTTTTCTCGTGCCGGACTTATGTAAATCTATTGCCGGAAATACTCGCTTGTCAGAAAGACGACGGTCAAGATGTATTTCCATATTACCTGTACCTTTGAATTCTTCGAATATTACATCATCCATTCTGGAACCTGTTTCTACAAGCGCAGTAGCAAGTATTGTCAAACTCCCGCCGAATTCTATATTTCGCGCAGCTCCGAAAAACCGTTTAGGTTTTTGAAGAGCATTAGAATCAACTCCGCCTGTTAATACTTTCCCGCTCGCAGGCACTACAGTATTATACGCTCTTGCCAGTCTCGTAATACTGTCAAGTAATATTATTACATCTTTTCCGTATTCTACAAGACGTTTAGCTTTTTCTATAACCATTTCCGCCACTTGAACGTGACGAACAGCTGGTTCATCAAATGTCGAAGAAATTACTTCTCCTTTAACTGTTCTCTCCATATCTGTTACTTCTTCAGGACGTTCATCAATCAGCAAAACTATTAAATATGCGTCTGGATGGTTCAATGTTATAGAATTTGCTATTTTTTGTAAAAGAATTGTTTTTCCTGTACGGGGAGGAGCTACTATAACCCCGCGCTGACCAAAACCTATTGGAGCAAATAAATCCATTATTCTCATTGATAACTCATTAGGCTGATTTTTCCGTTCAAGTTTTATATGTTTATCAGGATATAACGGTGTCAAATCATCAAACGGCATCCTTTCTTTAGTTAAATCAGGATCCATTCCGTTTATTTTCTCAATTTTCAATAAAGCAAAAAAACGTTCACTCGATTTTGGAGGTCTTATTACTCCGCTTACAGTATCTCCTTTTTTCAAATCAAAACGTTTGATTTGAGAAGGAGCAAGATATATATCATCTGGACCGGACAAATAATTATATTTGGGAGATCTTAAAAAACCAAATCCGTCAGGCAATATTTCAAGGACTCCTGTCCCTCTTATTTCTTTAGAAGTATTTTGCTCTAACTTAATTAACTCATAAATTAATTCCTGCTTTTTTAGTGTGCTGAATCCCTGCATTTTTAACGATTTGGCTATTTTCCTTAATTCTGCCATCGTCATATTCTGCAAAGTATCAATGTTCATTTCAATCGTGGGTTGCTGCCCGATTTCTTCATTTGTTGTTTCACTATTACTTACGTTTTCCGCCATTTCTCACCTCAAAAAAAATTATACCTCCCAAATCCGGATAAACCGGAAAAGTTATTTATGTTATTAAAATACCTTTTTAAAATTATACAGTTTGTTTTAATAATGCTTTGCGCTACTCACGCATACTGCTGGTTTTTTGTACCGCCGCAAAACTTTATTTAAAATAACGTTTCTATCTTCCGACTCCCAACAAACTCAATACTTTTTCCATAACCATATTGCTTTGAGCTAAAGTTCCTGTTGCAGACTGTACTAACAAATTCCCTTGAGTAAATTTAGATAATTCACTCGCAAAATCTGTATCTTCAATCGCAGCCAGCGCAGACGTGGTGTAAACTTCCTGCAAACTTATAAAATCTCCTGCATATTGAAGTCTGTTCTGATACGCACCTATTTTAGACTGTAATTGAGATACTAAATATATAGCGTCATTTATAGTTTCTATTGCTGTAGACCCTGCAGCTCCTGTAGAATCTGATAAATTTAATGAATTTACTCCTAAAGAAGTTGAAGTCATAGTCATAAAATTCAAACTTATTGTTGCAGCTCCTGTCCACCCTACCTGTATCTGTAAACTCGCAGAACCTACTACTGATGTCCCTTTCAGTAATTGAATATTATTAAACGT
>JAGOBX010000271.1 GCA_017999075.1 Candidatus Babelota bacterium
GACTATATCAAGAGCAGAGCAATATTTAGAACCGTCATTCAATGCAAATTTAAGAATATCCAAAGTTTGCCCCGGTCCTATTTCTAATATAGATTTGTTTTTTACATCAAAAAATTGTTTATAATATTCATATAATCTTAAAGCTTTTTGGCGATCTGAATTTATTCCTGTCCTGTGAAATTTACGCGTTATTCCGCATAAAATTTTATTTCCCATTAAATAATTTTGGAGAATTTCTTTAATTATAATCATTATTTTTTTTAAAACCTATTTGTTAAAAAAACGATTTTTTCATATCAATTATTTGTTTTATAATATCATTTACACTGGAAAATTCTTTGATAAACTGATATTTTTTTTCTTCGCTCACTTTTTTATTATTTTTTATAATAGACTGAATTTCATTTGAAATTTCAGATAACTTTAATGCGCCTATATTTGCAGCAGCAGATATAATCTTATGAGATATGAACAGCATTTCTTCAACATATTCCTTTTCAAACATATTTTTTATTTCATCTATTTTTATTCCATATGATTCATAATAAATTTCAATTAATTCCAAATATAATTCTAAATTATCATTAAGCTTTTTTAAAGCATTATCTACTTTAATTACACCGCCGCCAATTTCAATAAAAGTTGATTTGGTATCAGTTTTTAAATCGGTTAATTTTGTTTCATTAGTTGAAAAATTACCGTCTAAAATATCATTGATTTTGGCATAAAATTTTTTAGGATCTACAGGTTTTAAAATATAACCTGAAATATCAAGATTTTTTGTATCTTTGTTCAATTTATCTATTGTTGTAGCCGTAAAAATAAGAATATTAGTTTTTTCTAATTTATTATCTCTTTCTTTTTTTCGTATTTCTTTGATTGCTGATATGCCATCCATTTCCGGCATATGCAAATCCATTAATATCAAATCAAACTTATTTCTGGTAAATTCTTCCACTGCTTCAATTCCATTATTTGCCAATACTAAAATAAAATTATTATATGGGTTAAAAAGTTTTTTAATAATGAACTGATTTGTTTTATCGTCTTCAGCAATAAGTATTTTATATTTTTTATCTTTTTTCAAAATTATTTGTTCTTCAGTTTCATCAGAAGAAATAAAAATTATTTCTTCTGATGAAGGGATTTTAAATTCAACATTAAAATTGAAAATACTTCCATGCGGCTTATTATCTTCTATCCACATTTTTCCGCCCATTAATCCGACAATTTCCCTGCTTATGAAAAGCCCGAGACCTGAACCGCCGTATTTTCTTGTTATTGAAGTGTCACCCTGAGAAAATTTTTCAAAAATTAGTGTTTTATATTTATTATCAATTCCTATTCCTGTATCAGCAATAGAAAAAAGTAAATTGCAGGTATTTTCGGTTTTATTTAACAATACAATATTTATTTTAATATACCCTTTTTCAGTAAATTTTGAAGCATTTGAAATTAAATTCAATAAAATTTGGTTTAATCTAAACATATCTCCGGTTAGAATTTCAGGAATGTTATCATCAATTTTATAACTGAAATCAATATTTTTTTCTTTTAATTTTATTTCAGTCAACTGGTATATATTAAATATTAAATTTTTAATTTTAAAAGGTTTATTTTCTAATTTTACTGAAAGTTTTTCAAGTTTCGAAATGTCAAGAATTTGTTCAATAAGAAATAATAGATTTTCACTTGCGTTTTTTAAGACTTCGATAAATTCTTGTTGCGCCGGCGTGATACCTGTTTTTTCAAGAAAATTTGACATACTTACTATTGCATTCATTGGTGTTCGGATTTCATGACTTATATTGGCAAAAAATTCACTTTTTGCTTTATTTGCCTGTTCAGCAGCATCGCGCGCAGTTTTTAAATCAGATAAAACTCTATAACGTAATATTGCGCTTCCTAAAATACCTGCTGCAATCTGTAAAGCCTCGATTTCAAGATTGCTCCAATTTCTTTCATTTTTATAATTATCAAAACCAATAAACCCCCATAAATTATTTTGTAAAATAATCGGAACTGCAAGAATGGATTTAATATTCTGCGATTCTAAAATAGACCGTTCATTTTCAGAAAAATTTTTGATCAATCCTGATACGTGTTTTCCTTTTTTCATAAGGTTATACCAGCTGCCGGGGAATAATTTTTCAAAAGGTAAATTCTGAAGTTCAGGATTCTCAATCTTAATAGAGATTTCACTGTCAGTCCATTCAAACCTCTGACTGATAAGTAATTTTCCATCGTCAGCATATTTTTTTTCAAAAATATAAACTCTGTCAGCAGAAACAGTTTGACCTAATTTCCTCAAAACATTCCCCACACTGTCCAGGCTTTTTTCAACTGATAATAAATCTTTTGAAGCATCTGCAACAGAACGCAACACTTCATCATATTTACGTAATTCATCGCTTGCCAATTTTTGTTCTGTTATATCGGCAACACTGCCGACCATACGAATCGGATTTCCTTTGTCATCTCGAAATATTACTTTACCGCGGTCTTCCACCCAAATAATTTTATTGTTATCTTTTCGAATCAGTCTATGTATACTATGATATTCTCCTGTTTTTACACCTTCCTGAATACGTTCGAAAACGTATTTTCTATCATCAGGATGAATTCTTTCAGAAAAAATATCAAGGGTGTGCTGCAAATAAGAATTATCCATTCCTAAAATTTCACACCAGCGTTCATTATGACTAACAGCTTTACTGTTAATTTCCCAGTCCCAAACACCTTCACCAGTCGCTGCCAATGCATAAGCAAGACGTTCTTCACTTATTTTCAGCTGTTCTTCTGATTTCTTAGTTTTTGTTATATCCCTTGATATACCGAGTAATCCGAAAGTTTCACCAGTTTTATAATTTAGAGGAGCTTTTAATGTGTCGAGCAATATTTTTTTACCGTCAGGATAGGTAACATATTCTTCATTATGGCAAGGTTCATTTATTCGCATCATTTTTTTATCATTTTCTCTGAAAAAATCGGCGGCTTCTTTTTGAAAAAGATCATAATCTGTTTTGCCGATAATTTCATCTTTGGGTTTCCCGACCAGCCTTGCAAATTCAGGATTACATCCGAGATATATGCCTTCTTTGTTTTTAAAAAAAATAATATCAGGAATAGAATCAAGCAGTCCGGAAATTAAAGCATAAGCATTTTTTAATTCTTCTTCAGCATTTTTGCGTTCGCTGATGTCGCGTGCAAACCCTGCTGTTCCGAGAATTTTTCCGACGCTGTCGAGTACTGGAGTTTTAAAGGTTTCAAACCATTTTATAATGCCTTGGTCATCAATTTGCTCTTCAACATGTTTTTTTGTTTTTTTTGTCATAACTTCACGGTCATCAGATATATATAATTCAGCTAATTCTTTTGACCATATATCTAAATCAGTTTTTCCAATAATTTCATTGATTGAATGACCGCATGATTTTGCAAACATTTCGTTTACTGCTAAAAATCTGCCTTCGCTGTCTTTTAACCAGGCGAGAAAAGGCAGATTATTTATCAATGCCCATTGAACAGTATCCTGTTCTCTGTTTATAAAAATGGTTTTTTTTAACAATTTATAAGTTAATATAAACAAAAATATAGAGGAAAAAACAATGAAAATTATTATGAAACCGGCAATATTTTTCATGAAAATATTGTTGGTATGATAAAATAAGATATCATAAATTATTAGAGTTAAAATCAAGCCGTTAAACAGAATGAGAACCGGACCAATAAAAAATATATTTTTTTTTTGGTTTGTTAAATTCCATTCAATTTGTTTCTTTTTTTTAAAAAACTGCATTTTTTCTGATATTATAATAAATTGATTTTTTATCAAGTTTTTTTTAACCTTGATTACTCACGGAATGTGATATAAAATCATTTAATATGAATAGAAAATATAACGTATTGTTTGTTTATCCGGCGGTTGCTAAAAAAGGTGAGTATTACGCTTTTCCTTTAGGAATCGCCTATGTTTACGCGTATGCTGAACAAAATAATATTTCTTGTTATTCGCTTAATCTTAATCATTGTGAAAATCCTGAAACTGCATTGAGCGATTCAATAAAAAAAAACAATATAGATGTAGTTGCTTCCGGAACAATTTCTTTTTTTTGGAAAGAAATTGAATATGTTTTTCAAACTGTAAAAAAAATTAAGCCGGATATCATAACTATAGCAGGAGGATCTATCATCACTTCTACTCCTGAGCTTGCATTAAAAAATTTACCGGTTGATTATGGAGTGTTAGGCGAAGGTGAAATAACTTTTACCGAACTCGTAAATGCATTAAATAACGGGGTGGAACTTGAAAATGTTAATGGGATTATTTATAGGGATTCGTCGGGGAAATTAAAAAAAACTTCTGAAAGAAAACCAATAATGAATCTTGATGAATTGCCGTTTCCCGATTATTCGGCTTTCGATTTTGAAAAATGGTTAGATATTGACTGGGTGTTGCAGCCTTCTATAAAAGGAATATACTATGATTATAACCAGGTTAAGAGGCTTGCTGAAATTATAGGTTCGAGATCATGTCCTTTTGCCTGCACATTTTGTTATCACCCGCTTGGAAAGATTTATAGACAAAGATCAGTAGAAAATATTTTTTATGAAATTGATATGCTGATAAAAAAATATGATATTAATCTATTGAATTTTTTAGACGAGCTTTTTTCTCTGGACAAACAGAGAATTGAAGATATAAGCGTAAAAATTTCAAAATATGGTATTAAATGGATGGCTCAGTGGCGTGTAAATGAAGTGACAGAAGATATTATGGATAAAATCAAAAAATCTAATGTTTTTTTGATAGGTCTCGGAGTTGAAAGTCTGGATGACACTGTTCTGAAAAGTATGAAAAAAAAAATAACCAGAGAACAAATTATCACCGCGCTGTCAATTGCTGAAAAAGCCGGAGTCCGTACAGGAAGCAACCTTATTTTTGGAGATGTGGAAGAAACTGAATCCAGCGCATATTTTTCTTTAAACTGGATGCTTAAACAAAAACAGTATGATTTTGCTCTTGATTTTATTATGGCTATTCCCGATTCTGATTTGTATAAATTTGCAAATGAAAAAGAAATTATTAAAAATGAGCTGAATCATATTAAGGAAAGATTTCCTATTATTAATTTGTCTAAAATACCAAACAAAAAATTTGAAAAGTTAAAACGGAAAGTAGCTTTTTTAAATATTACTCTTAACCATAAAGTTTCTGCAGAAGTTGTAAAATCAATAAAAACAGAAGAAACATATCTTAATAGACAAATCTACTCGTTTGATGTAAAATGCCCGTTATGCGGAAAAGTCTCTAATTATAAATTTTATATGTTCAGCAAAAAACCTGTTACTCCGGTATTATGCAAATATTGTTATAAAGTTTTAAAAATCAAAACCGGAGCAGTATTTTATGAAGAATATAATTTTATTAAAGCATATTTGTTTTTATTTTTGCTTTTATTGTATCATTTATATCTTTATAAAATGCAGTTTTTTAAAAAAATATTTGTTTATATAAAGAAAAAGAATAAATAATGAAAAATCAAATTAAGTTCGCTGTTTTGTCCTATGTCAACG
>JAGOBX010000272.1 GCA_017999075.1 Candidatus Babelota bacterium
GTTTTTTCCTTTGATTTGAAAGAGGTTTTATATTTTTATAGGAACCCCTTGCCTGTGCTTCAAAGATAAAAACAGCCGAATGGTTAAAACGGCTGAAAAAAGCAAAAAGCAAGAGGCAAATAATTAATATAAAATTTAAGGACATTTGTCAATGTAATTATTGTGTTAAAAATAGAAAGTGTAAGTTATTTATAAAAAATATTGATATTTATCATAGGAGTTAATACAGTGCAATATACAATCCAAGATTTTAATAAGACAAAAAAAGAAACAGCCTGCGAAATAGATAATCTTATTGCTCTTATTTGCGAATATGAAAAACAAGATGAAAGCCAAAATCCTATGGAAAATGATCATATTAAAGCATTGATTGAACAAAAAAAAAAAGTGCTTAATGGCATATTCAGGATAATGATAGTAGGACAATTCAATAACGGGAAATCAACTTTTTTGAATGCTCTTTTAAAAGAAAAAGTATTGCCTGTCGGAGCGACAGAGACGCAGGCGACTATTAATATTATCAAATATGGCGAAACAAAAAAAGTCAAATTAAATTATTATGGAAAAATTGACGATAACGGTAAAGAAATTTCAAGCGGAAAAATCGTTGAAATTGGGTACACTGATTTAGAAAGATATACTACTGCGTTGACTGACGAAGCAGATAAAAATTCTAAACAAATTAAATTTGCGGAAATTTATTATCCTACAGAGTATTGCAAAAATGGCGTTGAAATTATTGATACGCCTGGTTTAAATTCTACTTACGATTATCATGAAAAGGCGACTTTGGACTATTTGCCAAATGGTAATGCTGCAATAATGCTTATGCGCGCTTCTCAATTTTTTCAAGAATCAGAAGAAAGATATTTAAAAATGTTTCGTGAGTTTATTAATAAAATTATTTTTGTAGTAAATTATTGGAATGATGATGAATACGAAGAATTTAAAGAAGAGTATGAATATTTCGTTTCAAAAATAAAAGAATCTGTTAATACGGGTTGTGATATAACATTATATCTTATAAATACAAAAAAAGCATTAGAAGGAGATGTTGAAAAATCTGGCTTTTCAAAATTTATAATAGAAATGGAAAAATTTTTGACATCAAGTGAGAAAGCCAAAGAGATGATTTGTCAGCCTTTGACTTATAGTTCATCAATAATACAAACATACCATAACAATTTAAAATTAAAAATTAATAGTTTGAATTTTTCTCCTGAATTTTTTGAAAAAAAAATCAAGGAAAATGAGCCGTTACTTGCGCAAATTAAAGATAGAAAAAAGGATATTTTATCTTTTTTTGAAATGAAAGGAAATCGATTGTTAGAATGTTTTCAGATAGAATCAAATAAATATGTTAGGCCATTATTAAATGAAGTTTCATCTTATATATTAAATTATGAAGGCGATATACAGGACGACTTGAAAAATGATTTAAATTCTTTTATAAAAGAAAAAGTAGTAGATATGTCATTGAATATTGAAAATAGATTAAAAATTGATATTGATGAAATTAAACATGAAGTATTATTAAGAATTAAAGATTTTAATGAAGATTTACTATCGTATCAGGCAAATCTCGTTCAAGGTAATTTTGATTCTTTAAATTTAGATTTTAAATATAATGACTGCACTATTGCAGATTTTGCTTCATTTTTAGGAGTAGGATTTGGGATTGGTTGTTTATCTGCTATGTTATTTACAGGTCCAATTGGTTGGGTAGTGGCGGGTGTAGGATATTTATTATCGGTAGTGGGATTAGATTTCAATATTAAACAGAGAGAATTAAAAAAAATCAGAGACGAGGTTTTAGGAAAAATTGAAAAAAATTTTACAAACACGCTTCCAGAAATTAAACATCAAATAAAAAACATTTTAATTCAACAATCTACTCTTATTTCTGAAAAAATGGAAAATATGTTAATTTCAGTTGAAAAAACAATTTCTGAAATAAAAAGAGAAATGAATTTAGAAAGAGAAAAAATAGAAAATAAAAAAATGAATCATATAAAATTATTAGAAAAATTTATGCAACAAAAAAAATCATTTGATAAGTATTTTAATCTTTTTTAAAAGAGGAAATAAAAATGTCTAATTATATAATTGAAAAACAAAATTGTATTGAACAAGTTGTTAAGATAAAAAAAATTGCTGAAGAACATAATTATAAAAATGTTATTAGTAAATCAAATTTTCTTATAAAACAATTGGAATCTGATACATTTATAATTACAGTAGTAGGCGAATTTAACAGAGGAAAATCAACATTACTTAATGCAATTTTAGGCGTAGATATAATTCCAACTTCAATTCGTCCGACAACTGCTACAATAAATATTATACATTATGCAGAAAAACCATCTTTGAGGGTTTTCAAAAAAAATGGAGAAATTATTGAGATTGAATTTAATAAAAAAAAATTTGAAGAATTCTCTGCATTACGCAATTTTGATGCTCAAACTGTTAAATATGTTGAAATTGCATATCCGATAGACTATTTAAAAGACGGAATTGTTTTAGTTGATACTCCTGGTATAGAAGATATTGAGCAGCAACGAGTAGACATTACATACGGTTATATGCCAGTTTCAGATGCTACAATATTATTACTTGATGCTACTGCTCCGTTGAGAAATAGTGAGAAAAATTTTTTAACGGAACAAGTATTCCATTCAAATATACCTACAATTTTTTTTGTTATTAATCAAATTGATAAAATTTCAGATTCAGAACTTGAAAGGATCAATAATGATATTGAAAATAAGCTTAAAAAAATTATAGAATTAGATAGATATAATGGAAGTGTTTCCAAAGTCAATATAAATCTGCAAAATTATCAAAGTTTTAAAATAAAATTTTATTTAAAATAATCTCCGCAAAAAAACCTTAAAAAAACCAAAAAACAATTAAAGAAAAACGATAAAATGCCGATATATATAATAACAAAAGCGGAGGTTTTAAAATGATAGGAAACATAAATAAACAAATGGATTTCAACTCAATTGCAGTAGAAAAATTAGTTGATAAAAATCATTCTTACAGGAAAATAAATGAAATGATAAAATTTGATAAACTTATAGAGCCGTTGCAATCAATATACTCCAAGAATGGCGCTCCAGGCGAACCGTTAGAGAGAGGATTTAAAGCATTATTATTGCAACATTGGGAAAATTTATCATACCGGCAATTAGCTCGCTATGTAAAAGAAAATATACCTGCCCGATGGTTTTGCGGTTATGCGCTTGATGAAGAAACCCCTGACCACAGTTATTATTGTAAATTGCGTGACAGAATAGGATTAAAAAAACTGAGTGAATTATTTAATGAAATAATCTGCGTTTTGGAAAAAGCCGGATATGTTGGCAATGTCTTTCATTTTGTTGATGCAAGCAGTTTGATGAGCAAAGTAAATTTATGGGACGCAAGAGATAAAGCTATAGCGGATTCAGAAAATAAAACAGTTGATAAGGATACAGAAAAACCTTTGATGAATAATAGTAATGTTTCAAAATACAGCAGCGATCCTGACGCAAGATTTGGCTGCAAAGGTAAAAAGAATTTTTGGTTCGGGTATAAGCGTCATGTAAGAGTTGATATGCGTCAGGGATTTATAACCAAAACCACAGTAACAAGCGCAGAAGTGCCTGACTGTCAGGCATTCATAAGCGAAAAAATGTGTCCTGATTCAGGAATGGTTTTTATGGATAAAGGATATGATACGGACGAAGTAGATAAGGAAATAGTAAAAAAAAATTGTGCCAGCGGAACGATAAAAAAAAATAATAGAAAAAATAAAAACAAAAGACTAGATAATTGGCGGACGTCTGTCAGAATGCCGTATGAAAATGTATTTAAAGGATTGCCTAAATACACACGATTGCGAGGCAAGACTAAAATAATAATTCAAAATATTTATGAATCATTAGTTTATAATTTCAAACGCTTAATAAGAGTTAATGTGAAAGCTGTGCCTATATTTCAGTAAACTGGGATTTGGAAACGGTCATTATGGATCGTTTTCCGAAATTCGGTTCATTTTCGAACCATATTTCTCCATAAATTCCGATAAAAAACGAATTTTTTCAAACATTGCAACTGCAAAGCTTAATAAAAAAATTAAAACCCGGTTTGGCAACAGTCCCATAATATTTATCCAATATCAGCCAAATTAGCAGTTAGAGGAAAATTAAATTCAAACAGAGATGAACTTGCTAAATCGAGATTATTGGAATTTGAAAAAAAATTAGAAAATTTTATTATGAGTTCTGAACGAACTCATAATAAAATCAAAAAAATGACATTACAAACTAATATGTTAAGCAAGTTATTATTAGAGGAAGTTGAAATTTCTGAAACCCAATTAAGCAAAACATTTGAAGATTTAGAAATAATGAATAAAAATTTATCTAAATCTGAAAACGAATATAATGAACGATTTAGAAAATTGTTGAAATATTTTGATGAACAAATCAATTTATTAAAACTTCGAGTCGAATCTTCAATAAATAAAAATCATATTGAATTGACAGAAAAATTAACGATTGAAATTGAAACTATAAAAGGAGATTTAAAAGAATTTGCAGAAAAAATTTTACCATATAAAATTAAACAAACTGTAAAAAATTGGTTAGAACAGTCTCAAAATTTAATTGATAATAATATTGTCATAATTATTCATAAAACACTTGAAGGATATGAAAAACATTTTTCCAAAAAAATAATTATTGATCAAATTGGTAAAAATGATATTGAAATAATTTCTTCTATTGAAACCGTAACATTAGAAAAATCAACAGAACAAGTAGATAAAAATTCTTTTTCTATCGGAGCAGTTGCAATGGGTGGTTTAGCAATTGTAACAGGAGTTGCTTCTGGTGGACTAACTTTATTGCCGCTAATAACAGCAACTTTTGCCGGCGGCGGAATTGGGAAATTATTAGGTCACAATATTTCGAAAAATATTATAAATGAACAAAAAATAGAATTAAAAAATAAATTACCGAAGATTTTACAATCAATTTTTATTGATTTGCATAAATCTGTAATCTCGAATATTGATAATTTATCAAGCAATTTGAAAACCAAATTAAATCATGATTTTCAACGACATTTTCAAGAAATCAAGGAGCAATTACAGACGCAGATAAAAGAATCAGACAATAAAAAAAATACAATCAAAAATAAACAATTGATCTTTCAACAAATTCGTTCGGAAATAATTTTAAAGTGAGGTGTAACTATGGATTTTTCAACATTTGATCACATTTCAACACATTCAAACATATTTGGTGGAGACGATGTATATTCTAATGGAGAATATCTCGGACATACTGAACCAAATATATTCGGTGGTGAAGATTTTCATTCGCTTGATGGAAGTATCAACATTAATACTAAACCAAATATATTTGGTGGAGAAAATATTACAGATAATCATGAAATGAATCTTCATACAAAACCTAATATTTTGGGTGGAGAAGATTATACACCGGATAATCATAGTAATACTGTTATGCATACAAAATCAAATATATTTGGTGGGCACGATATATATCATAATAATCAAA
>JAGOBX010000273.1 GCA_017999075.1 Candidatus Babelota bacterium
AAATCTGCCGGACAAATAAATTTATGGCATATATGACCGACAATATTTTCTTTTTCAGTTCCAATCATTTTTACCGCAACAGGATTTGCATCGATAATTTTATGCGTGTTTTTTTCTACTAAAACAACTCCTGTTTGAACTGTTTCAAAAATAGTTTTAAACCAAATTTGATTTTCTTTCACTATCTTTTCAGAAGATTCAAGTGATGCCAGCATTTCATTTATTTCAGATGCAAGTTTCGTAATTTCATCATTGCCATATTCAGGTAAACGCAAAGTCAAATCATTTTTTTCCTTTATATTGGTAATTTGCCTTATTAAATCAGTAAGTTTAATTATAACCAGTTTGCTCAACAGATAATATAATAATAAAATTATCAAAAATATTAATAATAAAAGCGTTAAAAAAATAATTGCAATATTATTTATCTCGCTATTATAAACTTCACGCTGAATTTCAAAATCAAACAAAATATTTTTATTATCAAAAACATCGTGTTTGGTTAAAAAACAAGTTAAAAAATCAGAATTTTTTATTTTCACAAACGTTGATTTTATATTATGTTCTTTGATTAATAGTTCGGTTTTTTCAGGTTCAACCAGATTAACGTTAAAATTTAAATTTTTTGAAAAGGTAGATAATTCCTGTTTGTCAATATTTTTTCCGAATATCAATATGCCTTTTGCAGGACCAGTTCCTTCGCTCGTTAAAACAGGTTTTAACGAAAACATCATAGAATTATTTTTTACAACAGCCAAACCATTTAAAAAACCGTTTTCTAAAATTTGATTGTTGAATTTTTTCATTTCATCAAGAAATTTTTTAAAATCATCAGGAATTTCTATGACTTGATTTTTTTCAGAATCAAAAAATTTGCCGTAATAAACGTCTCCATTAATTTTTAAAAAAGCTATCAGATTTAATTTTACATTGCTGAAAACTTCTTTTGTGAAATTAGCGTCAACAAAATCCTGTTTAAAATTGTCCATAAAATTATAAGCGTCATTCCACATTGCCCAATCCCCTGATTTTTCGCTTATATTATCTATTCTGGTTTCGATAATTTGATTTAACCGTTTTATATCGTTTCCGGCAAGCCTGTTTTCAAGCAATATTATATCTTTTATTAAAAAAGCCTGCACCAGATAATATATAACTGCAAACAGGGTTATTAAAACAAAACTTAAAATCAATAAAATTTTACTTCTTAATCTCATATAAAAAATTTTATCCTAAATAACTTTAATATAAAATTTCAGATAAACAGTCTCACAGCAGATTTAATTAGTCCGATAAGTTCTGTGAAATTTTTTAAATTTAAATTTTTAGTTCTCCAGTTCGTATTTCCGTGTCTGATTATATAACCAGGTCTGAAATAAAATTTCCGAAAAGCTTTCTTATGATATTTAATAAGTTTTTCCGGAGTCAATCCTGGTGTCGTGTAAATCGGCGGAACATTTTTGAAAAACGTGTACGAAGAATATCTTTTCCATAATTTAAGCATTTCTTCCGGAAAATCCAATGGATTGGATATATCTCCGGATTTCAGAAGTTCATAATAATAATCACTTCCCGGATATGGAACGAACATAGTAAATTGCACTGTTTTTATCGGCAACGAACAGGCATATTGTATCGTTTGATTTAAAGTGTCTTCAGTCTCGCCTGGTATCCCCAGTATAAATAAGCATTGAGTATCATAAATATATTTAGAAACATAGTTAACTACTTCTCTGGCCCTGACCAAAGAAATATTTTTGCTTATTTTATTTACCAATTCCTGATTGCCGGATTCTATTCCCAAGGCAATTCCGCAGCATCCAGAATCAGCCATTTTTTTCACTAATTTTTCAGAAAGAAAATTTATATGTGAACTGCAATGCCATTTTATATTCAAATTTTTACTCATTATTTCTTCGCACATTTCCATGGTTCTGTCTTCGTAAACTGTAAACAGAGAATCTATAAAATCAATGAATGTAACTCCATATTTTTCTTTAAAATACCGGATTTCATCAATAACATCGGATATTTTTCTAACCCTGTAATTTCTCTGATTATGTACATTGCAGAATCTGCACCTGTTTACGCATCCTCTGCTTGTTAATACAGGCATCATTTTTTCCTTCAATCTTTCTTCAAGCAAATAATCTTTTATATTTAAATCACTGATAATATAATGCGGCAAAGAGTCAATATTTTTAATTATTTCTCTTTCAGCAGTCCTGAATGGTCTACCGTTTTTTAAAAAAGAAATCCCTTTTATCGAATCAAAATTTTTTTCAGTGAATTGAGAAAGTATTTCAAGGCATGTGTATTCACCTTCTCCATGAACCACAATATCGCATACATTATTTTTCAAAAAAAAGTCGCTGAATTCAGATGCATGAATATTTCCTAAAATAACATATGTTTTCAATTTTGATTCTTTAACAAGTTTGCCTAATCTGTAAACAAATTCACTATTGGCAGTTAAACAAGTTACTGCTAAAATGTCAGGCTCTTCTTTTTTTATAATTTCAAATGCGCATTGTGGAGTATCGTCATTCAAATAGCAATCTCTGAATTTTACAGAATATCCTTTTTTTTCCAAAGACGCTCCTATGCTGAGCAGGCCCATAGGCATTGCAGGAATAACAAATAATTTTCCTGCACCCATAATTTCAGAACAGGTGTCATTCGGATTCAATAATAAAATTTTCATTATAACAATTTAATGCCGGGAAAATTTAAAATATTGATATTTATAATACAATATTATATAGTTGTCAATATATTTAAATTGTAAATATTAAGTTAATAATATTATGAATTTTTCTTTTTGTCTTCCTATTAAATTTTATACATTAATGACAAAAAATAATATTTTTTTTATTATTATTACTACACTAATTTTATTAATATATTACCCTTTATTTAAAAATTTGGATTGTTTCGGATTAGAAGAAGCAATGTTATTCAGAACAGTGACAGATAACGTATATAACTACAATAATATCACTCAATATTTTTTAGGTGAACACGGTAAAGCCTTTATGACAGACAATTTCGGTTATTACAGACCCTTTGTATCCTTTTTTTTTTATGTTCACTATAAATTATTCGGAGCTGATTCAATTCCTCTGCACATTTCATCTCTGATTTTGTTTATATCAGCTTCATTTTTATTATTTAATGTTGTATATATTATTTTAAAATCAAAATTAACTGCTTTATTTGCCGTATTTAATTTCATTCTCTATCCATCGGTTGTTGTGCATTCCGCTTATGCAGCAGCTGATTCAGGAGAAATCATATCTATTTTTTTTATTTTGCTGTCAATCTATATTTATCAGAAAAATATTAATACTTTTTTTTGTATTTCGTCTGTTTTCTGCAGTTTTTTTTCAAAAGAAATTTCTTACACGCTTCCGGCAATCCTGTTCGGATATGAGATACTTATAAATAACTCAACAATCAAAAATGCTTTTAGAAAAAACTTTTTTTTAATACTGTTTTCTCTATTATTTTTCATATTCAGGATACTCATATTTAACGGAATTCCGCATTTTGAAACAGGAACATTAAATAACGTATTATATAAATTATTCAATAAAATTATTTTTTTGGTTGGAGCATACAAATCAATTCTGCCGATTATATTCTTTATAATTTCAATAATGATATTCATAATTAAAATAAAAAAAAGCTGCCGGTTAAAAAAAATATTATTATTCTTATTGCTATGGATTTGTTTTGCGGTTTTACCTGTTTTCAATATCAAAATAAACAATGACATTGATTCAATCCATTATCTATTTTATATTTCAATTCCATTTTCCATATTATTTTCTGTATTTTTATCAAATATATTAAAAGTAACTTATCATAAACCTTTAGTTTATTTTTTTATTTCATTTTATTTCATTTTATTATTTTTTATAAATAATAATTTTATAAATTTTTGGCATAACCTTTCATTATACAGAAATAAACTCGCAGAAAATGTCAAAAATGAAATATCAAAAAATAAAGAGTTCAGTCATATATTATTTTTTGACGACATAAAAACAGGCGGGTTTTCTGCATTAATTCATATCGATGACATAATTTACTGGCACACAAGTAATTTTAAAAAAATAATTTATTACAATTTTAATATTAAAAATTTAGATATTTCCAGCCTGAATATTGATAATGTAAAAGCATATTATGTTTCAAACAAGATTTACAGCCTCGGGAAAAACGAATACATGTCCAAATTTTATAACTCAACTTCTTATAAAATTATAAATAATTTTTCGACAGATAAAAATTTTGTTTTATCTGCAAAACAAATTCTGCATTTTGTTAATTTCAGCGATGATGATATTTTTTTTGAAAGGTATAATCCGGCAGTAATCGAATTCTTAAAAAATAATACAGCACTATCAGATGACTTAACTAATAACTCAGCAAATTTCAAGAGTTTTGTTCATTTTATTAATTTTATTTATTATGATAATCTTAATTTACAATACTGGATTGAATTGATTAAAAAAAATAAAATGACTGCTAATGATGAATTAATGTTTTCCATAATCGCATATTATTCAATAACATTAAACAAAAAAGATTTCCATATTCAGAATCTGATTGAATTAAATGACATTTTTCTAAATTCACGTATTTCTCAAACGTTAAATTTTTTCATCACTTCTATTTTATACAAAAATAATTTTATTAATCCTGTAAATTATAAAAAAAATATTCCTAACATAAATCTCATTGAATCTGTCACTTTTAAAAAAATGATTTTGAATTTAGCAATATTATTATCCGATAAACATTCAGATTATTTCAGTAAATGCATACCTCTTGAATATTTCAATTTCAATAATTTGGTATTTTACGGGCATTATATTCTTAAAAATACACTCTATAAAACCGGATATTTAAACCCTAATTCTTTTATCGGCGGAATAATATAATCATAAATTCATGCGGCTAAATTTTCGAATTCGATTTTTGCAGCAAAAGATAAATTATAAATAAAACAGTAAATACTGCAAGAGCGTTGTTATAGTAAAACAACAAATCAATATATTTATAATCGGAATTGTAATTAGAAACAATTCCAGATGTCAATAGATTAATTTTTTTAAATGGTTCTGAGTAGCAAAAATCTTCAGGACGCCTGAAAGATGAAATATAGCTTATTTGAATTATTGTAAGAAATATAATATAAAGATATTTTGTTTTTATATTTTTGGCACCAAAAGAAAAAAATAAAAATAAACAGCAGTATATTATAAAATAAATTGAGCTTGAATACACAAAAATTGAATTTTCCGGATAAATTTTTGATGCAAGAATCCATATTATCAGAAAAAATATCATTGTTGCAGGAATTTTTATATTTATTTCTGCCGGCTGAGATTCCAGATAATATCTTAATCCTAAACTGTACGGTATAAAAAATAATATAAATGATATTATTGTTGCTGCTTTAAAAATTTCTTTATTAAATAAATTATTTATAAAAACATGGGAGTGCAGCAAAGTTAAAATGAATGTCATGAATATGAATAAAATTAAAATATAATTA
>JAGOBX010000274.1 GCA_017999075.1 Candidatus Babelota bacterium
GACCAACTCGTATCATAGGAACAAATTCTATATACAATTTAGCCACTGCAGCTGACAGTTCAGGAAATTTATATGTGGCTTACAAGCAGTTTGAAGGTGAGTATTTTGCTCTTTATGTTCAAAAATATATAAATTGTTCAGGCTCAGCAAGTCTTGTAGGTTCAAGTTACATTGATATGACTTCAACAGCTTCCGATAAAATAGCAATAGCGGTTAATAATTCAGGCGAAATTTTTATTGCATACTTGAGCGACAACACAACATTAAAAGTAAAAAAATTCACAGCAGGAGCATGGTATGATATAACCGCAAATATTTTTAGTTATGGTTCAGTTTATTCAAATTATTTAGATTTGGATGTTGACAGTCAAGGCAATCCGTATATTGCTTTTCAAGATTCTTCAAAATCAAATAAAGCAACAGTAAAAAAATATGTGACTGAAGAATGGTTCACTCAAGGTACAGGTTCAGATTCTGCAGTAAGCGCAACTTCAGGCGGAGAAGTATCTTTTCTTGATCTGAAAATATGTGGAGATACAATCTTCTTAGCTTTTGCAGACAGCGGAGATGCTAATAAGCCTAATGTTATGCAATATACACAATCCGGTTGGACAAGAGTAGGAAGTTCCAGCGCTTACAGTGCTGCTGTGAGTTCTATTTCTTTAACTACTTATTATGGAAAACCTTATATAGCTTTTATAGACAGTTCTGCGTCTTATTCGGCAACAGTGCGGCATTATAACGGAAGTTCCTGGGTTACTCTCGGTTCAGCAGGAATTACAAATTCCGATTTAACATTACCTCCGGTTCTTGTTATAAATACTTCAGGCATACCATTTTTAGGATACAGGAACGGAGCGTCTTCAAACTTAGGAAATGTTAAAAAATATATTTCCTACTGATTAAGTTTATATTAT
Source organism: Candidatus Babelota bacterium (assembly GCA_017999075.1). GTDB lineage: Bacteria > JAGOBX01 > JAGOBX01 > JAGOBX01 > JAGOBX01 > JAGOBX01. Next base: position 918 of record JAGOBX010000274.1, read on the forward strand.
TTTAAAACCGGTATTTTTATGAAAACAACAATTTTTCGAAAATACCGGTTTTTTTGATTAATGGAGCGCATTTATGTTTGGACTTATAATGATCGGCGGCAGAGGGACAAGGTTTTGGCCGTTAAGTAAAATAAAAAAACCTAAACAGTTAATTGATTTTACAGGCAATGGTGAAATGATACGGCTGACAGTTGACCGTTTAAAACCTGTTGTCAAAAACAAAGATTTTTTTGTTATAACTTCGAAACATCTTATTCAACCTGTAAAAAAAATACTTAATGAGATAAAAAACGTTGTAGGAGAACCTGAAGGAAAAAACACTGCTCCATGTATAGCAATGGCATTAGGAATATTGTATAAAAATTTTAAAGATGAAATACTCGGTGTTTTTCCAGGAGATCACTATATAAAAAAAGAATCAGCTTTTGTTTCAATATTAAAAAAAGCAGAAACATTTGCTTCTAAAAATAATGCGCTAATAACTATAGGAATTAAACCTGATTCGCCTCATACCGGATACGGATACATTGAATTTGACAAATCTAAAAAATTATCGCCTGACATATTTAAAGTAAAAAAATTTTATGAAAAACCCGATTTTAATAAAGCTCATAATTTTTTCAAATCAGGAAATTTTCTATGGAATGCAGGTATTTTTATATGGAAAATAGGAGTTATTGTAGAATCTTTTAAAAAATATCAGCCTCAAATGTATGATTCAATTATCAGAATCAGCAACTCATCAAAAAAAAATTTAACCAAAACAATATATGAAGAATTTAAAAAAATGCCCAAAATTTCTATTGATTATGCAATTATGGAATATAGCGATAATATTGTTACTATACCCGCAGATATTGGATGGAATGATATAGGCAGCTGGTCGAGTCTTGATTCGATTAACTCTGCTGATAAAAACGGAAATGTAGTTATATCTAAAAAAAATATTTTATTATCATCGAACAGAAATATCATACATTGCAAAAACAAAATGGTAGCTGCTATTGGAGTTGATGATCTGATTATTGCTTCTGACGATGATTGTATTCTTGTATGCAAAAAAGAATCTGATCAAAAAGTGGGAGATATAGTAAAAAATCTCGAATCCCTAAATTTACGTGAATATCTATAAATAATATAATAATACATCAAAAAATTCATAAAATACTATACTATAAAACACAATATGATTTCAAACTTTTCTATAATTGAAATTGCTCCAGGTCTCAAATTTTGTCAAAATCAAATTTATAAATTTTCGAGTGATTCAATACGTTTATTTGATTATATAAAAAATATCGAAACACCGGAAATTTTAGAACTCGGATGCGGCGATGGAATAATATCAGTTTTGTACGCACTCAAAAACAAACAGTCTCTGGTATATTCGCTCGATATAAATTCCGATGTTTTGAGTTGTTTAAAACAAACTGTAAAAATCAATAATATTAAAAATATTGAAATAATTGAATCTGATATGGAATGGTATTCTATAAGTTCAAAAAAAACTTTTCCGCTGGTAACAATGAATCCGCCTTACTACAATTGCTTCGAAGGTAAACTTAATGATAATCCTTATGCTATAACAGCCAAACATCAAATTTTATGCAATGAAACAATTTTTTTAAATTCAGGTTACAGATTGTCAAAAAAAAAATCAGGCAGGTTTATAATAATTTATCCTAAATTCAAGATAACAAACAAATTTATTGAAAAAATTTATTTAACAGGATTTAAATCACATATTGTAATAGATACATCGAATCCAAGATTTCAAATTGTAGAAATGATTTTATGATTATTTTATAAATCATATTTTATAAAATAAGATGAACTGACCTTAAAAAAATGTAGTTTCATCTTATTTTATAAAATTTTCAGTTAATATTTACTTCTCTGAATATAATGAGTATGTAAATATTTATGCGACTTGTGTCCAAGAGGTTCATTAAGGAAATCTTCGTACAATTTTATCACATCAGGATTTTCATGTGATTTTCTTTTTATTTTTCCTTCATCTTCACGATAAATAGCTTCAAGCCGTTTTTTTACAGTATCTTTGCTTGACTCAAGAACTCGAGGCTGGCCTCCGCCGCTTATGCATCCGCCAGGACATCCCATTACTTCAATAAAATGATACGGACTTGTTCCTTTTTTTATTTCATCAAGAAGTTTTGCCGCACCGGCAAGACCGCTTGTAACAGCAACTTTAACTGTAAACCCTTTTAAAAATAGCCATTCATCTTTAACATCTGTAAATGTAAGTTCTGCTGTTTTAATTTGTTCAAGCCCGACAAGAGGTTTAACATGTAATTTATCTAATGGTAATTCTTTTCCTTTAATTATTTCATAAACAGTTCTTATAGCAGCTTCCATAACTCCCCCAGTAGCTCCAAAAATATCAGCAGCACCAGTAGAAAATCCAAGAGGAGCATCAAATTCCGAATCAGGTAATTTTTTAAAATCAACGCCTGCATCTTTGATCATTCTACTTAATTCTCGAGTAGTAATAACAGCATCTACATTAGGATAACCGTCATTCATCATTTCAGTTCTGCTTATTTCAAATTTTTTTGCAGTGCACGGCATAACAGAAACAACAAACATATCAGCAGGATTGATCCCAGTTTTTTCAGCAAAAAATGATTTACACAAAGCTCCGAGCATCATATGAGGAGATTTGCAAGTTGATAAATGAGAAAGAAGTTCAGGATAATGATGTTCTACGTATTTTATCCATCCTGGACTGCAGCTTGTTATCATAGGAAGTACAGCTTCATTTTCTTTAAGTTTCATTTTAATTTTATTTTTTAAATTTTCAGGCATCAAATTTTTTGAATAAAAATACCTTTTTACTCTTTCTAAAAATTCAGTTCCTTCTTCTATAATTGTCAAATCGGCGGCAAAATTAGTATCAAATACATAATCAAATTCCATCTGGCGAAGCGCAGAAACCATTTTTCCTGTCACGATAGTACCAGGTTCATACCCAAGTTTTTCTCCTAATGCAACTCTTACTGCAGGGGCAGTTTGTACTATAACTTTTTTATTTGAATTCATCAGCGCATCCCACACAAGATGAGTGGAATCTTTTTCTTTTACAGCTGCTACAGGACAAACAATTGTGCACTGGCCGCATGATACGCATATTGATTTACTCAACGGTAAATCTTCAGCAGGAGAAATAACAGTATTAAATCCGCGCATTTGAGGATTCAATACCCCTACACCCTGAATTTCATTGCAAACAGTTACGCATCTCCTGCATAAAATACATTTATAAGTATCAAGTTCTATTGCAGCGCTAGATGCATCTATTACATTTTTTGATTTTTCACCTTCAAACCTGAAATTTTCAACTTGAAGAATTTCTCCTAACCTTTGGAATTCGCATACATGATTCCTTGAACATATCAAACATTCTTTAGGATGATCTGAAAGCATTAATTCAAATATAACCTTTCTCGCTTTTCTGACTTTATCAGAATTTGTCTTTATAACCATACCATCCTTAACTTCAGTTACGCACGATGGTTGTAATGTTCTATATCCTTCTATTTCAACAACGCATAACCTGCAGGATCCAGTTGCATGCATCCCTTCACAATAACAAAAATGCGGTATAAGAATATTGTGTTGTTTTGCCGCCTCAAGTATAGTTATTCCTTCATCAACTGATATTTTCTTTTTATTGATAATTAAACTAATCATTTTTATCCTCCCGGATTTCAGTAATATTTTTCAGATTTACCCAATTTTCAATTTTAATTATCTTGCATCGCAGCGTAAACACCGCATTGCTTCAGCTATTGCATTAAGTTTATGAAATCCTTGAGCAACTTCCTCAAAACTATTTTTTCTATCTTCAGAGTTAAGGTATTTCATAGTAAACCTTTCATGTTCCACTACTTCAACATCATTGGCAGCTTTTGGAATCTCAATAGGTTCTCCTGTGTTCAATTCTCCTGAACCGCCAAGATATTTATCCATTGATTTAGCTGCTTTTTTACCATCAGCAATTGCTGTTATAACTACATCTGATCCTCTGACAACATCTCCTCCAGCAAATACACCAGGCATTGAAGTCATCTGTGTATCAGAATTTGTAACAAAAGTTCCCCATTCAGTAATTTCAACTTCGTCTTTCCTGATAAATGGAAAATCAGAATATTGACTTACTGCCGGTATTACCATATCTACGTTAAACATATATTCAGAATTTTTAATTATTTTGGTTTTTTTTCTGCCGCTTGTGTCAAAACCGGTAACTTCCATTTTTACACATTCGATTTGAGTAACCTTATCCTTTCCTATAAATTTTACAGGCGCTACTAAAGTGTGTAAAATTACGCCTTCTTCAACAGCGTCTTGAATTTCTCTCTTGTCGGCAGGCATTTCATCCTGAGTTCTACGGTAAAGTATATGAACTTCTCCTGCTCCTTTTCTGATTGCTACACGCGCAGCGTCAACAGCTGTATTTCCGCCGCCTATTATAGCTACTATATTTCCGAGTTTAACTGTTTTATTTAAATTCGAATCTCTTAAAAAATCAAGTCCATGATAAATTCCTGCAAGCTCTTCACCTTCAATACCGATTTTTCTTGATAATTGTGTTACTGTAGCTATGTA
>JAGOBX010000275.1 GCA_017999075.1 Candidatus Babelota bacterium
TTTCAGATTCCTTATCAGTAGTATAAGCGCTTATAACTATTATTGGGACAGGACATTCTGCCATAATAAGCTGAATACTTTTTATCCCGTCTAAATAAGGCATATTTATATTAATTGTTATAACATCGGGATTAAATTCTTTTATTTTTGTTATAGCTTCCATTCCGCTTTTTGCAGTAGCTATGACTTCAATCTGTTCGTCAGATTCAAGAATAGTTTTCAATGCAACCAGCATAAAATATGAATCGTCAACTATTAGTACTCTTATTTTTTGCATACTTTTTCAACTCTTCTAATTTATATCCGATGTTTTCTCTGCAAGTTCAAAAAGCCCGTCAAGTTCATGAAATTCGAAAATTCTCATTATCTGCTCTTTGTCGGATACCGCATATAATTTTTTTAAAAAAGAAAAATCTTTCTGTAAACAAACACCTATATCCTTCAAAACCTGAGCATCTATATATTTAACATTGTTTAACAAAAAAGCTATATTCCCGAATTTTCCTTTGCTTGCAGCTGAAGAAATATAACTTTTAAATAAAAGATTTATTTCATTAATATTCTTACGCTCAAATATCCCAAAACATTCAAAAACAGCAATATTGCCGCGTTTTTCTCTAAATTTAATTTCAAACTCTTTTTTTTTTGATGGCATACCAAAACCAGAAATCTTCGCAGATTTCTGATTATTTTCCTGTAAAGATAAATTTATACTTTTATTTTTTTCAGCAGCAGATGAAACATTTTTTTCTAAAACTTTTTTATAATAAGTTACATTTTCCACTCTAACACGTTCAAAAAGTTTTTTTGAATCAAGCAGACTTTCTGTAGGAGCCAGAAAAAAAAAACCTAATTCGTGAAGATGCGAATGAAATTTTTCAAGTAGAAAATTCCGTTTTTCTTCAGAAAAATATATCATAACATTTCTGCAGAATATAAAATTAAATTTTGTTTTAAAATTAACTGTGAAAAGATTTTCAATCGAAAATTGAACTTTGGATTTTATTGCCTGCGGCAATTGATAATTATCTTCTTCATCAAACTTATTAAAATAACCCTTTACAAAATTTTTATCTTTTATTTTATCAATTTTCAATTGAGGATAAATACCTCTCTGGCCAATTTTTATATTAAAACTGCTTATATCCATAGCTGAAATTCGTATTCTGTCAAAAATAGACGAACTTAAATGAGTCTTTAAAAACATAGCTATGGAATAAGGTTCTTCTCCCGTAGAACATCCTGCGCTTAAAATATTAATAACAGAATATTTCTCTGAATTTTTTTTTATTAAATCTGCAAGAATATAATACTGGTCTTCATGTCTGAAAAAAGTGGTTTCATTAATTATTATATGATTTATAAGCTCAAGAATTTCATCTTCATTCCTATACAAATGCTGATAATAATCATCGAGTGAATTTATTGAGAGATGTTTTAATCGGTTTTGTATGCGAGCCTCGAGTTTATTCAAATCTTTCTTTTCAAAAATAAACCCTGTTTTTTCATGTATGAATGAATTAAATTGTTCGAGTAGTTTATCGTTTAAAACAGGATTATTCAACATTATCTCCTGACAGTTGTTTAATTTCGTTGGTAGCCATTATTTCAGAAAAATTCAAAAGCACCAGAAGATTATTTTCAGGAGATTTATACATTCCAACTATAAAATTAACTGCAATTTCATTGAATGTTTGAGGCGCTTGTTGAACTTCATTATTAGAAATTTCTCTTATTTTTTTTATTCCATCAACCACAAATGCCAGACTTTTTCCTTCATATTTGTTTATTATCAGTCTCGCAGACGGGCTTTTCAAATCAGTAGTTCCTAAATGAAACAGTTGTTTCAAATCAAGAACAGCTATTATACTGCCTCTTAAATTTATTACTCCAAGCAAAAAAGAAGGAGTATATATTATTTTCCTGATATATGTTATTTCAACTATTTCCTGAACAAATTCTATATCCACTCCGTACTCGCGGTCGTTTAAAACAAAACAAACATACTTTTTATAATTCGATGCGTGATAATCATTTTCACTGCCGCGCGCTTCAATCTGTTTTTTTCCAAGTTCCTGAATAAATTCCCTCATTGACATTATACGTCACTTCCCGGTTTTTTTATTTTTTTTGCATATTTTTTTTACTGTATTATGCTTTTATATATTGTTTTATTACAGTTAATAATTCCGAAGGTTCAAAAGGTTTTACTATATAATCATCTACCCCTGATTCATATCCTTTCACTTTATCAACTTCAAGGTCTCTTGTCGTTATCATTATTATAGGAAATTTTTTCAGTTCCGGCATTTTTCTCACTTCCTGAGTTAATCCATATCCGTTAAGCCGGGGCATATTAACGTCAACCGTCATCAAATCAAAAGGTCCATTGTTTTTTAATTTTTCCAGTCCGTCAATTCCGTCAACCCCCTCAACAACTTCATATCCGCCGCTTTCAACAATGCTTCTGACCATTTTACGGGTAGTAGTGGAATCTTCAACTACCAATACTCTTTTCATTGCTCCAGCAGCATGTTTAGAAGGCGCTGCCGAGCCTCCTGTCTTTTCAATTTGACTAAACATAGAAGAATCCTGAAAACTTGAAGATCTTGAGGATAAATTGTTCGCACTTATAAAATCAATTATTTCAGGAATATTCACAATTAAAGTTATGGTTCCATCTCCTTCAATAGTTGCGCCGGAAATAAACTTTATTTTTTTAACAATATCTCCAAGACTCTTTATAACCACTTCTTCTTTCTTAACTATTTCTGACACTATCAATCCTATATTATTATCACCGAATCCCACTACTACCACATCCGAATCTTTTTTCAGGTTTACATCTACAGGATTCAATCCTAAAACATCAGCCATAAAAAATACAGGGATATATTTACCTCTGTTATTAAGCATATATACATTTTTAACACGTTCAAGTTCTTCTAGTTTTATCGAAAAAACTTCAACTATATTATTAGACGGTATTGCAAATATGTTATTTTCTTCTTTAACCTGAAGAACCTGAAGTATGGCAAGGGTTAAAGGAAGTTTTATTGTCAGTTTGGTGCCTTTCCCTACTTTTGTCGAGATATCTATTATTCCCTTTAGTTTGGTTATATTTTCACGCACAACGTCCATACCTACTCCGCGTCCGGAAATTTCCGTAACTTTTTCAGCTGTGGAAAAACCAGGTATGAAAATTAAATTAAGTTTTTCCGAATCACTCATCATTTCAGCCCGTTCAGGACTTACAAGCCCTTTTTCAACAGCTTTTTGGCAAACCCTATTTCCATCAATTCCTTTTCCATCATCTTCGATTTCAATATAAACATTTCCTCCTTTATTATAAGCATTGAGCTTTATTACTCCTGTTTTAGGTTTTTCTGATTGTAATCTTTCAGAAGGACTTTCAATACCGTGATCAATACTGTTCCTTATTATATGAGTTAAAGGATCCCCTATTTTTTCAATAATATTTTTATCCATCTCAGTTTCTTCTCCGTAAAGTTCAAGACGTATATCTTTATGAACTTTTTGAGACATATCGCGTACTGTTCTTTTATATTTTGTGAATACCGTAGAAATAGGAAGCATTCTTGTCTGCATTACATTTTCCTGAAGATCTTTGGCCAGAAGTCCTATCTTAGAAGCAAGTAAAGTACTGGATTTATAAAGCTCAAGATAGTAATTGCTTATCTGCTGGTATTCTACTACCATTGTTTTCCAGTTTTCATATAGTTTATTTATAATATTTTCTTCCCCAAAAAGCAAACTGCTGTTTTTAATCAAATCCCTGATTTCTTTCAATTCTTTCATATCTTTATTTTTCTGCATAAATGCCTGCATTTTACGCTGAAAATTTTCATATAAATCAAGACTTGTTTTCAAATCAGCATTATCAAGATGCAAGTTTATATGATGCATATTGCTTTCAATTTCATCAATATATACAGAAATTTTGTCAAGTTGCGATGAAAATCCTATTTTGCTTATAACCAATTCTCCTACAAGATTCATCAAATTGTCAAGTTTTGATAACTCCACACGCAAAGTCTGCTGGGTTACAGTCGATTCTCCGGTTTTCTGGCCTGATTTAGCCGAAGATTTTTCCGGCTGAGATTGTTCTTCTGTCTTTTCTTTTTCAAAATTCTGAAGTTTCGATTCAAGTTCTCTTGACTTTTCATCTTTAATTTCAACAGGTTCTTTTACAGGAGCAGGTTTATCAGAAATCTGCATTTTTGAAACAGCAGGTGCTGCAGCAGGTTTTGGCTGAAGCGCCGTTGGTTTTAATGATGCAGTTTTTGCTGCAGCAGGTTTTGCTGCAGCAGGTTTTGGAGGCTGCGGAACAGATTGTTGAACAGGTTTTGCAGGAACCTGCTGCTGTTTTACAGCCTGCTGGACAACCTGAGGTTTTACTGGTTTATCTGCAATTTTCTGAGGTTTTGAAACAACTGCTGCAACTGATGCTGAATCTATATTCCCTTTATTATCTTTTAAGATTTTAAGCCTGCCGAGATTTTCCCCTATAGATACTTCTATCGGCTGACGATTATTTAATAAGTTTAAAAATAAAGTGAATATGTCTATTGACTTGAGCATTTCAGTTATTATTGCAGAAGTCATTTTATACTTACTGTTTCTTATATCGTCGAGTATAAATTCGCAAGTATGCGCAAGCTCCTGAAATTTTGTCAATGATACAAAACCTGCGCCTCCCTTTAAAGTATGCATACTTCTAAAAATTTTATCAATAATCTGAGGGCTGTTATCACTTTCCATTTCAACAAAATCATTGGATAAGTTTTCTATTAATTCTGTTGATTCTGAAATAAAATCTGCAAGAATGTCTTCATCTATATTATCATAACTGAATAATTCCTGCGGTTCTTTCATCATAGATGCAGGTATTGGTTCCTGCTTTGCAGGAGCAGGTGCTGCCACGTATACTTCATCTACAGATTCATCAGCAGATTCTGTTTTAAGTGATTCTGCAGAACTGGCCGCTAAATCTATTAGACTGTCCAGATCTATATTTTCGGTTTGCTGGGACTGAACATCATCTTGATTCTCATTTAATAAATACACATCTGCAGGTTCAGATTGTTCCTGTTGGGTTTCATCAGCAGGTTCATTAGATTCAGGAAGCGGTGAAGACGAATCTCCGTCTTCAACATTTGCTATAATCGCCAATTTTTGATTAAATAAATCTACTTCAAAAAATTCACAAATATTAATGTCATTTTTCATTTCGTCAAGGGCGGTCTTTATTGTATCCATGCCTTCAAGAAGCAAATCTACAACAAATTTTTCATATGGAAGCTTATTTTCTTTAACATTTTTCAAAACTGTTTCCAAATCATGAAAAGTCTGCGCTATTGAAGTCAATTTCAGCATCCTGGCAGCGCCTTTTATTGAATGACAAAGTCTCATAAGCATATTTAGATTTTCAGTCGAAATTGTTTTATCTCGTTCACTTACTAAAACCTTATCAGTTATAATTTCAATATTCTCTGCTGTAT
>JAGOBX010000276.1 GCA_017999075.1 Candidatus Babelota bacterium
GGCAGCATATACTACACTATTATCATTTTTAAATATTTCATTGAAAGCAGTAACCCCAAATCCGAAATCATAATTTGAAATGGCATTTCCAAGCTGTCCAGAAAGATTTGTTATTATAGCTTTACCTTTTTCAACCGTAGCCTGAGTCAAATTATTTTTCAGCAATTCAGAAGTTTCGACAAATTGTTTGTTCAGAAGATTATCTATCTGATCTATTGTATATTTAAAATTTTTATTAATAAGATGTTCGCTGTTCCCTATAAACGAAGTATTCTGATTATTTACTATATTCATACTTCCCTGAAAATTAAACCATATAAGCAATGATATTATTATCATTACCAAACCAAGAATGAATATAGTAAACTTCCCGGCTAAAGTGCGTGTCAAAAAATTTAAAGGTTTTTTAAACAAGTTCATAATTTACAAGATTATTCACATCAATAATTTTAATGTTTTTATTTCCGTAAGAATATACCATATCTTTAACAGTTAAATCAAGAAAAATCTCATTGGGATTGATTTTTTTTATTTCAATAATTTCATCTATAAGCAAACCAACTATTCCATTAACTGAATTTACCAAAAGAATTTTATTTTCATTATCACATGATTCGCAAATTTTCACAACAGGAGCAGCCCTGTCAAGAAATCTTATCAATCCGATATTTTTTTTAAACGGATGCCAGAATATTTTTTCATCCAATTCCACAATTTTTATTATATTCAGGCAAATTACGGCATAAATGTCAGACCCTTTTTTCACAATTACAGACAAAAGATATTTATCAGGCAATGTAACAGTATCGGTTTTTTTCTTTTTTTCCGAATAATCACGCAAATCAACATTATCAACATGATAATCCTGAATCGAATCAATATTGAGTTCTATTGATTTTTTTAAAGCTGATTCGGTCTGTTTATCGGAATCCAAAAAAAATTCAAGTTTAAAATCACACAATTCCGCGGTAAAATCTTCTTTCCCAAGGTATTCTCTGTCAGGTATCATCCGCATAATATGAATTCCGCTTTGATCAACTGCCATTAAAAACTGAAACATTTTTATATCTGCAAACATATTTGTTCTATCAAAAATAACAGTAACTTTTCTGCAGGTAAAATTCTTATACTTTTTTTTATATTCATCGATTTCTTTTTCAGTAAAAACAATTTTATCAGGAATTTTATATTTGGATTTCTGCTGACCCGGTTTGCCTTCTATTATTTCAGTTAACTGGCTTTTATAATCATCAAAATTAAATGTTTGATCTATATCCGGATCAACCTTTATCTGTTCAATGCTTTCTGCAAGCAGATAAATCCCTGTATTCAAACATTTTTTTATGTTCTCATCAAAAGTAAGTTTTCCGTCGCGTAATGCTCCGAACGCATTTTCAAGAGAATGGGTAAGTTTTGAAAGATTAGTCAAACCGCAGGAAGCCGAATTTCCTTTTATTGTATGTACATATCTGAAAATTGTATGAACAGGTTCAGGATTCGAACTATCGTTCTCAAGTTCTTTCATACAAACCGCAGTTCCGGCAAGCTGATCTTCAACTTCGTTTAAAAAAATTGAGAGATACTGTTTTCTTTTTTCAGGATCCATAAACTGAAATTTAACAAATTTATATGAAAAAAGCAAATAAAATTATTTTCAATATAAAAAAATCAATCTTCATTTTTAATCATCTCCTTTACAAAATTGCACTTGATTTCTACCAGAATTTTTAGCCACATACAATTTTTTATCAGCTCTTTTAAATAAATCACTTGCCGTGTCTTCTGGTAAAGATTGAGCAAGCCCAATACTTATTGTAACTTTAATATTATCATTAAATTTTTCGTTTTCGATTTTTTTCCTGATTTTTTCAGCTAATTCAATAGCGTTTTCAAAACTTATATTAGAAGCTAAAATACAAAATTCCTCGCCGCCGATTCTAAATATATAATCACTTTTTCTAATTGATAATGAAACAATTTTTACCAGTTCCTTTAATATATAATCTCCAATTTTATGTCCGAAAGTGTCATTTATTTTTTTAAAATGATCTATATCAAAAACTATCAGAGATATTTTATCCTTATTTCTTGCCGCTTTTTTCAATTCATTTTCAATAATAATATTATATGCGTGTCGGTTTAATGCATTTGTTAAACCGTCATAATTCGCCATGTATTCTAATTTTATCTGTACATAATTTCTCACAACATATATAACAACAGAAATCGATAAAAAAACAAGCAGAGCAATTATTATCAAATTTTTAAAAAAAATAAGTTTTGCCTCATAAGATAATTGCGTAGTTAAAACCAAATCATTTGATAATTTCCAGCATATTTCACTTTGTTTAATCAATTCATTTTTTGAATTTTCTGTTTTATCATCACGATATTTTTGTATATTTTTTTTTAATTTATCCCATTGCATATTAAATAATCTTAATTGCTGATAAAAAATATTATTTTTATCTATTACTTTAAAATTATCTTTTTTTTTAGTAAAATTTTCAAAAAATTGATTAACCAAATCAATGCTGTCATTTTCAGATATATTTTGTAATTCTAATTTAACTGCACGCTGAATATTGCCTCTTATAATACCGGCGGAATTTACTATATGCGCTTCATTTTTAAATTCAGTGAATTCAAGATATACGTAAATAGCGTTACTTACTGAAATAATAAGCAACACGCATAATATAAGTAGTAAAAAATTGGATTTTTTTATTTTAGCATACATTTAAAATTAATTATATTTTAGCTATTAAAGAATTCAATATGAAATATGGGAATGTTTTCAAATGGCAGTTCTGCCATTCTGGCAGTTCTGCAATTTTTTACAAAATTTATATATTGATGAACAATAAGTTAATCTTGTAAAAAAACATATAAATATATTTTTGAAACAGTTCCAATATGATTTTACATTAAAAAACAAAATTAATAGAAGCAAAAATTATTCTTTGAAATCTTAACGGAATATAAAAAAATATTGACAACACGAATTATTATAATTAATCTAAAAACAATTAATTTTAATTTTAAAAAACAGGACATCATCAAAATGCAGCTTATTATTAACGGAAAAACAAAAAAAATAAATTCTCAAGTTACGTTCTTGGCAGATTTATTAAACCAATATTCATTAATAAGCAAAAATATAATAGTCGAATACAATGGAGAAATAATAAAAGAAGAAAATTTTTCATTGCTAACATTAAAACAAAACGATGCTATAAACATTTTTTCATTTGTTGGCGGGGGATAATTTTTCAAAAAATATCATGAATCAATACACAATAAATTATCTTTGATAAAAAACTTTGTTTTCGAATGATGAGGAGTTTTAATTCTAATATTGTTCATTTTCCAAAGTTGTATATTTACTCCGCTATAAACAGTGTGCGCAATTATTACGCCGTCCTTTTCTGTAACTTTAATAAAAGTTTCAACACCCTGTTCATTGCCGAGAGTATTTATATTAACTTCTTTTCCTACAGAAATTTTACCGCCGATAATTTTAGCATCAGCAGATTCGCTAATGATTTTATTTCCGGCGGTCAAATCGCTTTTAAACACCGAATTTTCAATAATGATATCATTTTTAGCTTTTAAAACCGAATTTTGGGTGTGTTTAATATAAATATTCTGTCCTGCAGTAATATTGGCATCCTGCATTGAACCAAACAATAAAAAAACACTTCCGCATTCTGAAATAAGATTGCTTTTACCGCAACCGCCATGAATAATAATATGTCCCTTAGCTTTTAATGAAGAATTAGTTATTGACTCAAACAGCACCACATTCCCATTAAATTCCAATGGTTTCGGCGTATTTTTTATTTCATAATCAATAATAAATTTTTTTAAATTTTCAATCATTTTTTGAATTACTGAATAGTATGAAAATTCAAGTTAAAATTTCGATAATGATTCATCAACGTTCGCGCTTGATTCAAATATTGATGAAAATCCTGACATTTCAAAAACTTCCTTTACAGTATCCTGAAGCGCTGCAAGTATAACTTTACCTCCAACACTTTTCAAACGTTTTGCTATCATTAAAAGAACTCTTAATCCTGCGCTGCTTATATAATTCAATTCAGCAAAATCCAGAATTATTTTTTTTTCGCCTTTATCAATTAAAGCTAAAACAGTGTCACTGAATTTTGGCGAAGTTACAGAATCCAATCTGCCGACACCTTTGATGACAAGTATATCGCCTTTTTTATTTTCAATAATATCCATTATATCTGATACCTCCTAAAAAATTCAAAACTCTATTTTAATATTAATATAACCAACTAAATTTATTATAATATATTTTTTTTGTCAAGATTTAATTTAAACTTTTTATTAATTATCTTATTTTTTTTATAAATAGTTTTAATTTTTATATTAGGAAAATATAATCATCTAAAAAAAGATTAAATTATAAAAAAATTATATTTTTTAAAAATTTTAAGGTACAACTTTATGAAAAAAAAAATTTTTTGTTTACTAATTTTGTTTTATTCCATTAATTCTTTAATGGCTTTAAATCCTGTAATAATTTTTCAAGGAAAACTTACAGATAATATTGGAGTAAGAGTAAACGGGACATTGCCTGTAATTTTTTCAATATATACGGAAGAATCAGGGGGCGCCGCTTTATGGACTGAAACGCAAAATTCTGTACAATTTGAAAACGGAATTTTTACTACAGAACTTGGAAATCAAAATCCTTTAACCTCATTACAACTTGACAAAACATATTATTTAGGAATAAATTTAAACAATACAGGAGAACTAAGTCCACGCAGAAAAATAAATTATAATCTTTATTCTATAAAATCAATTTATTCAGATACTGCATCAACAACGAATTATTTAAATACTAATGCTGTAGGATTGGGAAGTTTAATTATAACTGATACACTGACTGTAAACGGATCATTTATAGTAAAAAAAGACGGCAAAGTAGGGATAAACACTTCAAATCCTGAAGAACAACTTGAAATATCAGGAAAAGTCAAAGCTACTCATTTCATAGGTGATGGCTCTCAATTGACTGGAGTTCAATATACAGCTCTTACAGGCGACATCATAAGTAAAACAGAAGTCAATTCTTTATTAAGTAAAGTAGGAACAGACACATACGGATTAAATATTCGAATAAACAATTTAGAAAGCGATTCAGTAAACACTGAAAACAGAATTACTTCAAATGAAAATTTCATAAACAGCATTACAGACACTTTCTATACTGAATCAGAAATCAATTCAAAACTTAATACTCTCGGCGTGGACACAAATGCTTTACTAAACAGGGTTCTATCTCTTGAATCAGATTCACAGAACACTGATATCAGACTAATGAGTTTAGAAAGCGATTCTCAAAACACTGAAAGCAGAATTACTTTAAATGAAAATTTTATAAACAGCATTACAGACACTTTCTATACTGAATCAGAAATCAATTCAAAACTTAATACTCTCGGCGTGGACACAAATGCTTTGTTACACAGGGTTTTATCT
>JAGOBX010000002.1 GCA_017999075.1 Candidatus Babelota bacterium
AAATCCTGATATCAATGCAACAGCATATTTAGTTAATGTTGTAAATCAGATAATTATAGGAGTTATAATAGGATTAACTGCGCAGATTTTTTATTTGATATTTCAAGTATCAGGGCAGTTTTATACTATACAGATAGGATTTGGAATGATCAACACGCTTGATCCTCTTTCGCAGACTGAAATAGCGATATTAGGAACATTCCAGGGAATAATAGGAATGATAATTTTTTTATTAATAAGCGGTCATCATTTTATTATTTATGCGATAGTAAAAAGTTTCAGTTATTTTCCTTTATACAGTTTAAAATTATCAGGGTTTACGGTAGAAATTCTTACAATAGCTGTTACCAAGATGTTTTATCTTGGTTTTATGTTTGCGATTCCATTGATAGGCATAATATTCATTATGACAATGCTTCTTGGGCTTCTCGCTAAAATTGCTCCTCAGATGAATTTGCTTATGCTTGGGTTTCCTCTGAATATTCTTGTAGGTTTAACAGTACTGCTTATGCTTCAAGCATTACTTCTTGAATCTTCAAAAGAAATATTTGTATATATGATGGATTATATAAATCAATTTTTAAATTATGCAAAAAATAAAGCTTGATGCGGAACCAGGATTTTTTCTGCTTCCCGAATTTTTTTTAGTTGAAAAAGAATACCATTTAAACTGGTTTGGAAAAGCTGAAGATGAAGGCAGAACGGAAGAACCTACTGCCAGGAAACTTTCAAAAGCCAAAGAAAAAGGCGATACCCCAAGAAGCGTAGAACTTGATGCCGCGATAATGGTGCTTGTTTGTTTTACAACAATATATTTTTTAAGCGGATACATATACGATTCCTGCACTGATCTTGTGAGATTTTTTTTCTTAAATGAATTACACATAACCACTGTAACAGAAAATGAACTATATAAAATAATGGAATATTGTTTTATTCAGATTTTGAAAATTTCTGGACCTGTAATGATTACTGCATTTTTTGTAGCTATTATAACGAGTTTATCACAAGTGGGATTCATATTTACCACGGAAAAAATAAAATTCGATATTAGTAAAATAAGTATTAATCCGAAAAAATTTTTAGAAAAAGTGATTTTATCAAAACAGGTTATGTTTAACCTGCTGAAAGCATTTGTTAAACTTATAATAATAGCACTTGTAGCGTATTCTGTTTTAAAAACAAAAGCAGATGATTTTTTAGGATTGGTTCAGGTAGAACCTTTCGACGGCATAGTATTTATAGCAAAGACGACATTTGAAATAATTATGAAATGTGCTTTTTTTCTTATTATATTTGCAATAGTTGACTATAAATATCAGAAATACGAATTTATAGAAAAATTGAAAATGACGAAACAGGAAGTAAAAGATGAATATAAGCAGATGGAAGGGGATCCTCAAATAAAATCTAAAATAAGGGAAAAACAAAGGGATGCTGTAAGGCGTAGAATGATGCAGGAAGTTCCTAAGGCAGATGTTGTGATCAGGAATCCTACTCATTACGCTGTTGCGATTAGATATGAAGCAAAAGAAATGTCCGCGCCTGTAGTAATAGCTAAAGGTTCAGGTTTTATAGCATTAAAAATAATTGAGATTGCGGAAGAGAATAGAGTACCAATAGTAACAAATAAGCCTCTTGCAAGAACTTTATATTCGCAAGTAGAAATCGGCGACGCTGTTCCGGTAGAACTTTATAAAACAGTAGCGGAAATTCTTGCGTATGTATGGAAACTTAAAGGAAAAACACTTTAACGGATAAAAAAAATATTTTTATAAGCAAAAACAAGAACTTTCGAATTGAACTGGTTTTTTGCCGTACAAAGAAGTATCGCCGATTGTGTTTTCTATAAATACTTTTCTGTATTCCCCGTTTATTTCATAATATTCCCAGCCGATTATTCCGCGTGAAGAAAGTTCTTTTAGAAATTTTCCGATTTCAGCAACTTGTTCATTATTCAAGAATGAAAAAACATCAAGACGGTTTATTCTGTTTTTCAAACTTAAATTAAGGATATTTTCTGAAATATTAATGAGATCAATATCGTCAAAAACAGTTTTTTCATTTGTTTTTAAGTCAGGATTTAAATTGGCATTTTTTTTCTGATTTGTTTCAGAATCTAATTTAATGAATTCCGGAGAAAAATAATTTGAATTATTTTTAATATCCTTATTAATATAAATGTTCATCCATGAACTCCGTATTATTATTTATTTTACAGATTTAAAATCAAAAAATAATTTTAAAATTTATTATGTTTATTAATATATCGGCAAAAAAACGGAAAACTTAAATTTTTTTGATAAATTATCTTGACTTTAAATAGAGTAAATATTATAATATATTGATGTTTAAAGATTTAATAAAAAATAAGCGTTATTAATTTGAAACGGATTTATATTTCGATTTCAAATAATCGCTGAAATGCCAGGAGGAAAGTATGTCAGTAAAATTTGAATACTATGCTCCGAAAACCGTTAAGGAACTTTGTTGTATTCTTGACGAGTTTGGAGATAAAATTAAAATTCTTGCAGGCGGCACTGATTTGATTGTTGAAATGCGCGCCGGAATAAAGAAGCCTGCCGGCGTTGTTGATATAAAAAAAATAAACGAGTTGGGTGGAATCAAATATGATGTTAAAAAAGGTCTTATAATCGGCGCAAGTGTAACGTGCAATGAACTGGCGCACAATTCGGTCGTAAAAAAGAAGTATCCACTTCTTGTAGAATGCGCTGAATCAATAGCTTCATACGCATTGCGGAACAGAGCTACTGTTGCAGGAAATATATGTAATGCTTCGCCTTGCGCTGATATGGCTCCTGGCCTGTTATGTCTTGATGCTTGCGTGATAATAGGCTCATCTGCAGGTGAAAGAGTTTTAAAACTCCAGGATTTTTTTACCGGAGTAAAGAAAGTGGCTTTGCAGAAGAATGAATTTGTCAAATCAATAATTGTTCCTTGTTCTATGGCAAACGCTAAAAGCAGATATATGAAACAAAAACGTATTAAAGGCCACGATTTATCACTTGTATCAGTTGCAATGGCTGTTAAAGAAAAAATAACTGTTGCGATAGGTTCATCTTATATAACTCCTTTGGTTTTGCCTAAGTTTGCCAAAAAAATTAAGGTGGAAAAAATAATAGAATCTGCTATGTCCTTAGTAAAACCTATAAGCGACATAAGAAGTTCAAAAGAATACCGATTGCATATAATTAAAGTTTATATTAAACGTTTGTATGAACAATTGGTTAAATAGGAGGAACTGTAATAAATGAAAACAATAACATTTAAAGTTAATGGTTCAAAATATACAAAAAATGTTGAAGACCATAAAACATTATTAAGGTTTTTAAGAGAAGATCTGCATTTAACCGGAACAAAAGAAGGATGCGGAGCAGGTGAATGCGGGGCATGTACAGTTCTTGTTGACAGCGTTCCTGTAAATTCCTGTTTAATGTTAGCCGTTGAAATTGACGGATGCGAAGTTACAACAATCGAGGGAATTTCTAAAAATGGAAAACCAAATGCTTTGCAAAAATCTTTTGAAAAACATCATGCTGTACAATGCGGTTTTTGTACTCCTGGAATGATAATAACGGCAACGGATTTATTGAAACGCAACCCCAAACCTGCAGAATCTGAAATTAAAGAAGCAATTGAAGGGAATTTTTGCAGATGTACAGGTTATGTTCAGATTATTGAAGCTATCAAAGATGCTTCAGGGCAGTTGAAATCAGAAAAATCTTAAAATGTATAATTTTTTAATTTGTATTATGAGGACATGTAATATAAATAATTTTGTTTATTTTTAAGTTTGTCTCGAAAAGTGGAAATTATTTTTTCATATTAAAAAAAATTTGAGAGGTGATACTCTGTGTTTGAAAATATAGATAAAAAAGATTTAAAATATGTTGGAAAAGGAGTTGAACGTGTTGACGGCCTTGAAAAATGTACTGGAGACGCTTTATACGCGTCAGATCTTTTTTTGCAGGGTATGCTGTTTGCAAAGGTTAAAACGAGTCCTTATGCATCAGCAAAAATAAAAAAAATAGATATTTCAAAAGCTGCAGGTCTTCCTGGAGTTAGAGCAGTGTTGACAGGAGCAGAACTTAACTACCGTGTTGGCTTATATATAGTAGATAAAGATATACTAGCTAAAAATATTGTCAGGCATCAGGGTGAAGCAGTAGCTGCTGTGGCAGCTGACACAGAAGATATTGCTAAACAGGCAATTGAACTTATAGAAGTAGAATATGAAGAACTCACTCCAGTACTTGATCCTATAAAAGCTCTTGAAAAAAGTTCGCCGTTAGTTCATCCGGATTTAGGTAAATACAGTTTTGTAGAAGCGGCGTTTACACCAAAACCAGGAACCAATATAGCAAATCATACAAAGTTGAGAAAAGGAAATGTTGATAAAGGGTTTGCAGAATCTGATTATGTTTTTGAAAGAGAATATACTAATCCTTCTGTTCAGCATGTTCCGATGGAAACACATGTATCAATAGCTCAATGGCAGACAGGAGACAGAATAACAATCTGGACTTCAGCTCAATCTCCTTTTACAGTGAGAAACCTGTTTTGTTATTCATTTGGAATATCTCATAAAAATGTCAGGGTAATAGTTCCTTATGTAGGCGGAGGTTTTGGAGGAAAAGCGGGGATAGCGCTTGAACCTTTAGTTGCATGTTTGTCAAAGAAAGCCGGAGGCAGGCCTGTAAAATTACAGGCTACAAGAGAAGAAGAGTTTAACCTTCTTGCCTGCAGAAGCGCATTGACATACAGAATAAAAACAGGAGTGAAAAAAGACGGTAAAATAGTGGCTCAGAAAATGGAAATGTTTTGGGATTCAGGAGCATATGCGGATTATGCTGTGAATGTAACGCGGGCATCAGGATATTCTGCAGCAGGTCCGTATGAAATACCTAATGCGTGGCTTGACGCGTACACTATTTATACAAATAAAGTTTATGGAACTGCATATCGAGGGTTCGGACATGTTGAATTTTTCTGGGGAGTTGAACGTCATCTTGATTACATAGCGGATAAACTTAAAATAGATCCTCTCAAGATGAGATTGATTAATACATTGAAACCAGGGTCAACAACTTTAACAGGAGAAACTATTCACCACAACACAGGAAATGTAACAAAGTGTATTGAACTTGTGGCTAAGGCGATAAATTATGGCAAAAAAACGCCTGCTGAAATCAAGAGAGAAAAGAAAAATAAAACAATCATAGGAAAAGGTATAAGTTCTCTTCATAAAGCTCCTGCAATGCCTCCTTTTACAGGAACTGTAGTTATATTGAAAATGAACGAAGACGGTTCAGTTATAGCTAATTTATCCCTTACAGATTACGGCGCAGGGACATATACTTCAATAGCTCAAATGATAGCTGAACAGTTAAAAATTCCTGTAGAAAAGGTGAAAATAGCTTTTGAATGCGATACGGACAGAGATCCTTATGACTGGCAGACAGTTGCTTCTAAAGGACTGATGATGAGCGGAAATGCAGCTATACTTGCAAGTCAGGATTTGCTTACTAAAATGTATGATGTGGCATCGCAGGTATTGAGGTGCGGAACATGCGATTTAAGGCATAATGATGAAAAAGTTTATGTTGTGCATGCTCCTGAAAAATTTCTGAGATATAGAGATATGGCTGTAGGTTATGCGTATTCAAACGGAAATGGAATAGGAGGACCTCTTGTAGGAGTAGGAAGATATATGGCGGCGGGACTGACAAATCTTGATAAGCAGACAGGTCAAGGAAATCCTGCGCTTGATTGGACATACGGAGCGCACGGAGTTATAGTTGAACTTGATCCTGAAACAGGAGAATATTCGCTGATAAAAAGCGCATCTGCGTTTGATGCGGGTAAAGTTATAAATTCTAAAGCGGCGCGCGGTCAATGTATAGGAGGGTTTATACAGGGATTCGGGACTGCTTCCTGTGAAGGATATATATATAACAATAAAGGTCAATTGATGAATCCTTCATTTACGGACAACAAAATTCCTACTGCTAAAGATATTCCTGAAGAGATGGAGTTATTTTTTGTAGAAACTCCGCAGCTTGACGGTCCATACGGAGCGCGTGGTATAGGCGAGCATTCTATGATTGGAGTCGCGCCTGCTATAGGGAACGCGCTGAAAAACATGACAGGGATAGAGTTATTACATATGCCGATTAGAGCAGAAGACGTATGGCGTGAACTTGTAAAGGTTAATAAAAAGAAAAACAGCAAGTGATTGATTGTAATTTAGATTTTTTTATAAAGCCGGCGAGGTAATTTAAGATGAATATAACACGATACGATTTAACAGCAATGATAAGCGAAAAAATGCCAGGGATTGAACCAGAGATAATAACAAAAATTGTCAACAGAATATTTGAAATTATAATCGAAGAATTAAAAAACGGAAATAAGATTGAATTTAGAAATTTCGGAAGGTTTAAAATCAGAAAACGCCGTGGAAGAATGGCGCATAATCCAAAGACTCTTGAAAAGGTTGAAGTTCCTCCGAAAAATATTCCTGTGTTTAAAATCGGAAAAATGTTTAAGGATGAAATTGCCAGAGCCGAAAAAAAAAATCCAAATAAACTGCTTGGAAAAAAATAATTTTTAAAAGGGATTTGGTTTTTAATAATGAGAGCTATTATAATTGGTTATCCATACAGCGGTAAAACTGTTTTTTTTGACGCTATTTCAGGGGCTGTGTCTAATGAAATTCAAAAAAATTCGTCTAATATAAGAAATATAAAAGTAATGGATAAAAGATTGTCTAAACTGAGGGATATTTACAATCCGAAAAAATATTCTCCTGCGGAAATAAATGTTTTTGATAATTTTGTTTCTGTATCTGAATTTGGAAAAGAAAACACAATATTTACCCGTTCGACAATTGAGAATATTCAGAAATCAGAAGTCACTATTTTAGTTATAAGGGCTTTTGATAATTCAGGATCTCCTTATTTTAAAGAAAAAATAGAACCTCTGAAAGATTTTAAATCAATTATTGAAGAAATGTGTTTTCTTGATTTGATATCAGCAGAAAAAAAAATCGAACGTTTAAAAAAGGAAAATGCAAAAACTAAAGAATTTGATATAATATCAAAATGTTATGAAACTTTGCAAAATAACAATCCGGTATTCAGTATGAATTTGAATGAAGATGAAACTGCGCAGTTGTCAGGGTTTAAATTTTTAACTCAGAACAAGATAATGAGTGTAATTAACGTGGACGATAACACAGATGAAAAAGAATTATCTGAAATAGAAAAAATTGCCGGAGAAAAGGGGATAAATATTTTAAAACTTAATGCTAAAATAGAATTTGAAATATCTCAGTTTGAATCAGAAGAAGAAAAATTGGAGTTTTTAAAAGATTACGGATTATCTGAATCTGTTGTTGACAGGTTTGTAACAAAGGTTTACTCTATGATGGGGCTTATATCGTTTTTTACTGTTGGGCCAGATGAAGTTAAGGCCTGGACAATAAGAAAAGATACTTCAGCAGTTAAAGCTGCCGGAAAAATACATACGGATATTCAAAGAGGGTTTATTCGTGCGGAAATTTTTGACAGTGAGTTATTTTTCAGGTATGAAGGGAACATGCAGAAAATAAAGACAGACGGAAAACTGCGGCTTGAAGGAAAAGAATACATTGTTAAAGACGGAGAAATAATTAATTTTAGATTTAATGTTTAATATTTTTCGGGTACAAATAATTTGAAAGGATAATAAATGGCTAAAAAGGCTGCTGTTAAAAAAAAGAAACAAAAAATAGAAATTGTTATAGATGATGCCGGTTCAGGCAATTTTGTCGGAGGTATGCTGATATCAGGCTATTCGGAAGAAATTGACAGATACAAAGGAGTTGTAATTTCTCCGGAAGAATACAATGACAAACAGATAGATATGCAGGCAAAAGTTTTGAATTGCGTGGATGTTATAATATCAGATTTTTCAGAGTACGATATTATAAGCGTTTTTTTATGCCAAAGCAATTTATTTGACAGAACAGCGATTCATCTTGTTGATAAGGGTTTTGTAGTTATAAGAGGCAGAGTAGAAGGCAGGCTTCAGGATCTTATTGAAGATGATTTTATGAATCATCTTAAATCACTTGGAATGCCTGACTATGTTGATTTTTTTGCTAAAATAATTATGCGGGATAAAAATTCCGGATACAGAATGCTGAACAGTTTTTGTATTAATTATATTAAAGTAGATTTGCACAACCGTTTAAAATTCTGCAAATCGTATAATAAATTATATGATGATTTAGTTAAGTCTGTTGTTCATAAAGATGTTGTGGAAAATAAATTTTTATCAAAACCGAAATTGTGCTGTAATTGTGGAAAATATATACAAGATAAGGATTTATATAAACATACAACATCTTCATTTAACTCTTCATTTTACACTCATTTGAATTGCTTGTCGCGGCCTCAGCCTCAGCAAATTAAAGGTTCTGGAGCGCCTAATATTCATAATGATATGCCGTTTTAAAAAAAAACGTTATGGGTTATTATAAAATTCGGTTTTTGACGCTGAATTCACATAAAATCAAAGACAGCACATTTTCTGTAAATGTATTATCAAGGCTTAACGGGAAAATAGCATTAAGGGTTAATGGAGCAGGGAAGCCTAAAAGCAGGTTTTCAAAATTTAACGAACCAGGATATCTTTGTGAAGGGATAGTTTATTTATCCAAGGAATCAAGCAGTATAATTCTTACCAATGCGGATATTATTGAAGAATTTAATATGCTTAGAAGTTGTATGGAAGGATTGAACTGTATATCTTATATAACCAACTTTATTTCAGGGTTATTTCCTGAAAAAATGAAAATCGAAGGATTTCTTGAAAATACGACTGATTTTTTTTATTTAAAAGAATGCGTTAAAATTGAAAAAATAAATATGTTCAGGTTTTTTACGCTGCATAAACTTGGATATATTCCTGATTTTTCGGTATGTGGAAATTGTGGAGGAAGAATAAAAAAATCTGCTTATTTTAACATAAATGAGAATAATGTTTATTGTGAAATATGCCGGACAGGTTATAGTAATAACTATTTTGTATTTGAAGCTGATTTTTTGATATACTATAAAAAATTAATATCGTATCTGGTTCAAAAAAATATATTGGATTTTTTTCAAAGCAACAATAATATTTATCAAAAAAATCTTGAAAAATTTATTGATTTGTTTATAATATCATTGAATAAAAATGATATAAAATCTTATGGATTATTGAAATCAATCGATTCGGAGTTGCAAGTTGAATAAAAAAGTTCTTGTTATAGACGATCAGCAATATAATCATACAATCATCAAACACACTTTAAAAGATAAAGGATTTGATTATCTCTGCGGATTAAGCGGGCGGGAAGGTCTTACATTAGCAGTTGAAAATAATCCGGATATAATACTTCTTGATATTATGATGCCGGATATGGATGGAATTGAGGTATTGAAAAAAATTAAAAATAATCCTTCAATTTCAAATATACCGGTTGTTATGCTGACAGGAAAGACAAATAAAGAAGATGTTGATAGGGCTATAAATATAGGCGCTGTTAAATTTATCACGAAACCATTTAATCCTAAAGAGCTTCTTGGAGAAATAGAAAGTGTATTACTCGGAAATATATTGATGAATAATAAAAATGAGCCTGAGGTTATCGAATATTTAAAATCTGTCAGACAAAATCAAATTTTATTAAGCAGCGATGTAGTAAAAAAAATTATTTTCAATTTTGTGAATTCTAAGGTTGTACTTACTGAAATCGCTAATATAATAGGGACTTTCAAATTGAATGATCTTAAAAACATAATTATTAATCTGATAAAAAATTCGCCATATCATCAGGTTCGCGAAAAATGCATCTGGTGTTTAGGTCAAATCGGAAATAATAAGATTAATAATCCGGATAACGCCATTCACAATAATGAAGATATTGATTTTCTATATACTATAGCCTCTTCTAAAAAAGAAACAACTGAAATCAGGCTTATTGCATGTATGTCTATAAAACAACTGGGATATGCGATGCTTATAGAAGATTTACTTATAGAACTGAATAAAAAATTTTCGGAAAACTTTTGAAAGAAATAATAAATATAATTCAATCCTGCATTGTTAATAATCAAGTGCCTGTTATAGCAGGTCCTACAGCTTCCGGGAAATCGGAACTGGCTTATTCAATTTCTGATTATTTTGATATTGAAATAATATCGGCAGATTCAAGGCAAATTTATAAATATCTTGATATAGGAACAGCTAAACCTTCAGAAGAAATTTTAAAAAAAGTTCCGCATAGACTGATAAGTTTAATTACACCGGATAAAAACTATTCCGCTGCTGAGTTTGCCGATGCGGCAAATAAACATATCATTGAAATATTTCGAAAAAAAAAATTGCCGGTGATAGTAGGAGGCACAGGACTTTATATTAAAACTTTGTTTGACGGTATATTTGAAGGTCCTGAAAGAAATTCTGAAATAAGAGCAAATCTTGAATCAAAGTCAAATTTTGAATTATATGAGATATTAAAAAAAATTGATTCGTATTCATCTGAAAAGATTAATATAAATGATAAAAAACGTTTGATACGCGCTATTGAAGTTTTTGAATTGACTGGTGAGTCAATAACTGAGTTGAAAAAGAATACCAAACCTGTTACAGAATATAAGCCTTTTTACATAATTATGAATAAAAACAGAAATGAATTGTATGATAGAATTAATATGCGCGCTGAAATTATGATTAGAAACGGATGGATTGAGGAAACTCAAAAGATTTTGGATATGGGTTATGCATCTGATTGTCCAGCATTTGAAGGATTGGGATACCGTGATATTATCGGATATATTGAAAAAAAACAAAAGTATGACGATATGATTGAAAATATAAAATTATACACAAGAAGATACGCAAAACGCCAGATCATTTGGTTCAGACACCAATTGATTCCTGATAAAGTGATTTGAATTTTATTTTTTTACAGATTCTGCCACGGCGTCAGCCACACCTGGATCAAAAATAGAAGGCAATATTTTTTCCGGCGATAAATAAGAATTTTTCACCAAACCTGCAATAGATTCTGCAGCCCTGATTTTTATTTTGTCAGTAACGGTTTTGATGTTATATTTAAGCAAACCTTTGAATATACCCGGGAAACACAGTACGTTATTTATTTGATTTTGATAATCGCTTCTGCCTGATCCTACAATATAGGCTCCTGCTTTTTTTGCCGATTCAGGAAGTATTTCAGGAGTGGGGTTTGCCATTGCAAAAACTATAGGTTTTGAATTCATTCTTCCTATCCATTCAGGTTTAACAATATTTCCTGCTGAAACCCCTATAAAAACATCCGAGTCATTGAATCCGTTTTCAAAATTTCCTTTAATTAATTTGCGGTTTGTTTTTTTGCTTAACAGATCAAGGTAAGGATTCATTCCTTTTTTTCTTCCTTCATATATTATACCGAACTTATCAGCAGCTATTATATTTTTAATTCCGTATTTTAATAATAGGTTTATTACTGATGAACCGGCTGCTCCTGCACCTATGACAAAAACTTTTATTTTATTTTTGTTTTTGTTTGTAATTTTTAAAGAATTAATTAAAGCTGCGAGTACTACTACCGCGGTTCCATGCTGATCATCGTGAAAAACAGGAATGCTAAGTTTTTTCACTAGTTGCCGTTCTATATCAAAACATCTAGGCGCTGAAATATCTTCAAGATTAATTCCTCCGAATACAGGGGCAATATTTATTATTGTTTCGATAATTTTATTTGTATCCTGTGTTTGAAGGCATATAGGGAAAGCGTCAACACCTGCGAATTCTTTAAACAGCACACATTTTCCTTCCATAACAGGCAAAGCAGCAAATGGTCCGATATTTCCAAGACCTAATACTGCACTGCCATCGCTTATTACTGCAACAGTATTATTTTTTATAGTATAATTTTTGATGTTTTTTGTATTGCTTACAATACTTTTACATATTTCGGCAACACCCGGAGTATAAACACAAGATAAAATTTCACGGCTTGTAATTTTTGTTTTAGAATTAATTTCAAGTTTACCTTTATTATGTAAATCAAAAATTTTTTTGTTCATAATTTTTTTGATGTTAAAAAATAATTTAAAAATTATAATTCAGGCTGAGTTTGGCAATTCTGTTTATCAGAACTTTCAGGACGGAAAAAAATTTGCAACAGCCTGCGGAATACGAAAACAAAATCTTTAGGTTTTATGCGTTTTATGATTATCCAAAGGCGTTTTGGATGAGTCCAATATTTTAAAATAATGCGCTGATGCAGTTTGGTGAATTCCGCTACTGAAATTCCTTTTGGAGTATATGTTACCTCTCCTGATGCAAATGAAGGAAGATAAGCATCAGTTATTTCATTGTTTTTAACAAGTTCTTCGTATATTTCAGTTCCTGGTAAAGGAGTAAAATTTCCGAAAGATCCCATATCAAGCCCTAGTCTGTCAGGAGTCAGAGCAGTTTCAAGCATAGTTTCTTTGGTATCAAACGGAAAACCTATAATGAAAAAACCTGCTGTAGACATTCCGGCGTTTTTTGCAAGTAAAACTTTTTCTTTGATAATTTTCATAGAGAGGCCTTTCCGTATTTTTTTCAAAGCTTCATCTGACCCGACTTCTATGCCGAATCCGAGATGATACCATCCAGCCTTCCTCATCCAGTCGAGCATTTCAGCATTAAGTTTGTCAAGACGCACTCCATTAGGCATTGAAAACCTGATTTTGATGCCGCGTTCAATAATTGTTTTACATACGGAAATAACGTGACTGCTGTCAAAAGTGAAGTTATCGTCCATTATAT
This sequence comes from Candidatus Babelota bacterium, assembly GCA_017999075.1. Taxonomy (GTDB): domain Bacteria; phylum JAGOBX01; class JAGOBX01; order JAGOBX01; family JAGOBX01; genus JAGOBX01. The sequence continues at coordinate 12,874 of JAGOBX010000002.1, forward strand.
GAATTTCATCAGCGCCGGCATTTATAAGGGTTTCTATTTCATTTACTATATTTTCCACCGAACGTTTTCTTACTTTTTTTCCCATGTTAACCGGAGAAGCGCAGAATATACAAGAAAACGGGCAGCCGCGTGTAGTTAATAACTGCGCCACATTTCCTCCTTTTCTGAACAACCCCATTGGACTGCCTGAATTGAAATAATCTTTTATATTTATCAAATTAAAATCAACCGGATCAAACTCGTCTAAGTTATCAGTATAAGAATTAGGATTAACAATTATTCCGCTGTCATTTTTATATATAAGTCCTGGAATTTTATCGTGTTCTTTAATTTTTCCATAATCAATCATTTGATTTACAAATTCCAAAAGAGGTTTTTCTCCTTCACCGCATATAGCATAATCAGCGGAAAAAATATGTTTGAATACTTTGTTTCTTGTTCCGTTTACATGAGAACCGCCGATTAAAATAATTGTATCAGGAAGTTTGGATTTTATGTAATACAGCATATCCTGAGTAGATTTTACAACATGAGAAAAAAGAGTTACACATAAAATATCAGGCTTTAAAGAGATTATATTTTCATAGTATTCTTCAATAGTTTGAGTTTTTATATCGGGATCAAAAATAATTGTATCCACAGGTTTTTTTGATTTTTTCAGATAAGATGCCAAATACAGCAATCCGCTTGGCAGGGTAACAAACATCCTCTGTTTAGGTATTACAAAAGGTTTAGTAAATACAATTTTCATAATAATAAATCCTGATATTTTTTTTGGGCTAACTTTACTTTATAATAAAAATTTTGTCAAACTGTTTTTGGAAAAGTCGTAGAAAAATGATAAAACCGAAAAGATAATAGTTATTTTTGAAAAACGCTTTTTTAGAATATAATTTCAGTTTGAATTCATATTTTTGCGTTCTTTGTAACTTAGAATATTTATAAGCATTTTGTTTATTGGCGCAGAAACGCCGTATTTATCAGCAAATCTGACTATAGCTCCATTAATAAACTCAAACTCCAATTTTTTCTTTTTTTCAAAATCCTGAAGCATGGAAGTTTTGAATTCTCCGGCATTATTTTCAATATCGAGGTTCTTGTCAATTTTGGAATGAGGAATTTTATAACCTGCGGCATGAGCGACCTTGACTGCTTCTTCCATAACTGCCCTTAATAAATTTCTTGAATTATCGTCATTTATCATATCGCTTACTGTAGCTTCCAGAACAACAGATAATGCATTGAATGAAGCATTCCATAAAATTTTAATCCATAAATCAAGCATAATGTTATCTGAAACAGTGCATGCAACACCCGATTCAGTAAAAATATTTTTTATCAGTTCAATATCATATTTTGGCGACTTTGATATTTTCCCGATTTTTAAAATTCCGGCGCCTGTATGTTTTACGATATTTTTTTCAAGAGCCGATGATATGAAAACCACAGCTCCGGCAACATTTTCAGGATCAATATATTTTGATAAAATATCTTCATTTTCTAAGCCGTTCTGCATTGAAATGACACATGATTTTTGATGAATAAGATTTTTTATTACAGCTGCGGTTTCTTGAGTATTATAAGATTTTACACATACAAGTATCAAATCGTATTTATTATTAATACGTGATAATTCACTGAATTCAAGAAGATTTATTTTGCCGAATTTTTCTATTCCTGTTTCAAAACTGTCCAGTATAATGCCTTGTTCTTTTAATATTCTGTAAGTAATATTTCTTGCTGTAAAAGTAACATCAACTCCGTTTTTCAGTAATTTTAATCCGTAGAATCCGCCTACAGCTCCTGTCCCTATAATTAAAACTTTCACGAAATTACCTCCTGAATCAAAAAAAAATCAATTTTTTTAAAAAACTTTTTAAATACATTTTTTTGCTTCATTGAAATTTTTTTATTTAATTAATTGCTATATTTTGGAAACGGTTCCATTATGGAATATTGTATATTTATATTATTATTTTAAAATAACAATATATGTATTCACAAAAAAAATCAAGTTTAAGAATGTGTGAATCTGAAATTCAAAGATGAAGTTAAAAAGCATTTTTTCTCTGATGATAGAATTTTTTTTATTGCTTTTATTAAAAAAATCAGATATAAATAATAATAAACAACATAACCTTTGATTAAGGAGGCGCGTTTATGAACGCAATAAAAATAAAGGAAAATATTTATTGGGTTGGCGGTATTGACTGGGATTTACGTAATTTTCACGGGTATCTTACACAGAGGGGTTCTACATATAACGCGTATTTAATAATAGATGAGAAAATTGTTTTAATTGATACGGTAAAACACTATTTGAAGGATGAACTGTTAAAACGGATTTCGTCAGTTATTGATCCTTCAAAAATTGATTACATAATTTCAAACCATGTTGAAATGGATCATTCAGGAGCGATACCGTCAGTCAAAGAAATTGCCAAAGGGGCTAAAATCATTACTTCACCAAACGGACTGAAAGGTTTAAAAGCTCATTATAAAAATGATTATGATTTTGTTGTAGTAAAAAGTGGAGACAAACTAAATATAGGTAAACGTGAATTACAGTTTGTTTTGACACCTATGGTTCATTGGCCTGATAATATGTTAACATATTTGCCTGAAGAAAAAATTTTGTTTTCAAACGACGCGTTCGGCCAGCATATCGCGAGTTCTGAAAGATTTGACAATGAATACCGGCTTGATATAATTATGGAAGAAGCTAAAAAATATTATGCGAATATTGTTCTTCCATACGGCCAGCAGGTCCAAAGCGCTTTGAAAACAGCAGGTTCTTTGAAGATTGATGTTATTGCTCCAAGCCACGGAATAATTTGGAGAAACAATATATCTGAAATAATAAGTTCTTATCAAAAATGGTCAGGAAATGAAACTGAAAACAGGGCATTGATAATTTATGATACAATGTGGGGTTCGACAAAAAAAATAGCGTTTGCGATTCAGGATAAATTTGAAGAAAAAGGGATTAAAGCTGATATGTTTAACCTTCAGTTCAATCATATTTCTGATATAATGTCTGAACTTTTGACTGCTAAATATATTTGTGTAGGTTCGCCTACCTTAAATAATAATATTTTGCCTACAATATCAGGATTTCTTACATATTTAAAAGGATTGTCACCTAAAAACAGAATAGGTCTTGCTTTCGGATCGTTTGGATGGGGCGGTCAGAGTGTAGGTATAATAGAGGAACAATTGAAATTATGCGGGTTTGATATTATACCGTCAATAAAAGTTCAATATATACCTGATGATGAATATCTTTCTCAGATAAAATTATTTTAATCAGGAATAATTTTAGACAAATTTTGAATTAAAGAAGGCAGATTAAACGGTTTTTCAAAATAAGTATGAATTCCATATTTATGAATGGATTCAGGAATATCTGTGATTTGTCCGGACATTATTATTAAAGGGATTTTAGGATCAATTTTTCTTAATTGTTCTGCAAATTCTTCGCCTGTAATTTCAGGCATATACAGATCAAGCATTACTACGTCAAACTTTTCTTTTTTTACGAGGGTTAAAGCTTCTAAAGAAGAATTTTGAACAAATATATTTTTTAATCCGGATTTTTTTAGAAATCTGCTTAATAAATCAGTTATTTCTTTTTCATCATCGACAATCAATAATTTTAAATTTTTATTTAATTTTATTTTGTTATTTGCCATTTCATCAGTCTCCGCATCATTTGATGTTTTTATTTTTGTAAAAACTGGAATCTGTATAGTAAATTCAGAACCTTTATCAGGTTCGCTTTCCACAAAAATTTTACAATTGTGTTTTGTAATAATAGAATAAGTTATAGATAACCCCAATCCTGTGCCATTAATGTTGTAGTTATTTTTTGCCAAAGCTCCCTTAGTTGTAAAAAACGGCATAAATAATTTGTTTTTAATTTCGTCGGTCATGCCAATGCCATTGTCAGATATTTTTATTTCGACGAAATTGTTTTTACAATATGCGGTTATTGAAATTTTTCCTTGTTTTTTAGGTATTATAGCATGTCTTGCATTTATAATAAGATTGAGAAAAACCTGCTGAAACTGATTTTTGTCAATATATAACTCTGGAATTTCCGAATAATTCAGTTCAATATCAATTTTATCAAAAGATAATTGTTTGCTGTTTAATTTAATAACATCTTCGATAATTTCCAAAATATTGCAGTAAGCAAGTTTCGGAGGAATGGGTTTTGCAAAAGATATCATGTTGGATACTATATCTGCTCCGCGCGCAGACTGTTTTTCTATAACTTTTAGAGTTTCAATAATTCCTTGGGTATCGTCGAAATTTTTATTTTCAAGAGTCAATTGGACATTTCCGCGTATTATGGCGAGTATATTGTTGAATTCGTGAGCTATACCTGAAGCAAGTTGGCCAACCGCAGATAGTTTTGCTGAATTGACAAGCTGGTGCTCCATTGTTTTTATTTTTGTTATGTCGAGGATGACTCCGATTAATCCTGCAAGATTGTTTGAAGAATCATAAAATGCGGATTTCGAGAATATGACATTTTTTTTCTCACCGTTTTTTTTCTGAACCAGCCATTCGTAAACTTGAATTTTATCAGGATTAGCGAATAAATCATTATCAGCTTTGAAATATTTATCGGCAATTTCTTTCGGAGCTATTTCAAAAACCGTTTTACCGATAACTTCATTTTTTTTAAATCCGAATAATTCTTCGAATGCTTTATTACATCCAAGATATAATCCGTTTTTATTCTTATAGAATACAGGATTTGGAATCGCATCCATTAGTGTTTGCAAAAACTCCAATCTTTTTTTTGATTCATCTTCGGCTTTTTTTTGTTCTGTAATATCTTTAAAACTTCCAATTATGAATAAATGGTTATCAATAAAAATTTTTGCCGGGCGCAATTCTGTAAGTATAATTGCCCCGTCTTTTTTTATAATAGGAACTTCAAAATGTTTAGGAGGGACAAATTCATTTTTTATAAAATCTTCAAATGCTTTATTAAGAAAATCAGTTAATTCGACAGGATGAATATCTGTTAATTTTAATTTTTTAATTTCATCTTTGTCATAACCAGTCATATTGCAGAATTCTATGTTTGCAAGAACATGTTGTTTATTTATCGGATCAGTTAAAAGTATTCCTACAGGAGAATTGTTGAAAATAGTTTCAAACCTTTGTTTTATTTCATTTAATTCGGAATTTTTTTTATTAAGCATTTCATTTGTTGCTATAATTTCTTCGTTTGCAACCTGTAATTCTTCGTTTGAAGCTTGAAGTTCTTCATTCATTTTATTCAAGTTTTCATTTGAAATTCTTAATTTTTGGGTTTGTTCAAAAACTTTCACCTCAAGTTTTTTATTTAAAACATTAAGTTCTTCTCTGGCATTTGTCAATTCTTCATTTGTTGAATTAAGCTCTTCTGTGGTTGATTTTAATTCTTCATTAGATGCCTGAAGTTCTTCAATTATTCTGCCAAGTTCTATTGTGCGTTCTAAAATTTTTGATTCAAGTTTTTCATTTATTGATTTTAATTCGTTTTCAAGCTGCAATTTGTCGGTTATATCCCTGAAAATTCCTGTTACATGCATTTGTCCATTTATTATAATTTTAGAAGAGTTCAATTCGGTTGTAATGATTTTTCCTGATTTGTGAAGGAGGTTGATTCTAAAAACCGGTACATCATCCGATTCAACAATTTTGTTAAATTGCTGAATCACAAACTGCATTTCATTTTTAGGATGAATATTTTCTAATGATAATTCTAAAAGTTCTTCTTTAGAATAACCAAGCATAGAACATATTTTTTTATTAACAATCAAAAATTTTTTTGTGCCGGGATCTGCGACAATTATTCCGTCTGACACATTTTCTAAAATTATTTCAAAATTTTCTATGCTTTTATACATATTATTGAATGTTATGTGATTTTTCGCACATTATAAATAAAATTAAAAAAAAAGCAAATTATTATAAAAAAATAAAAAATAACTTGAATTTATTTATTTTACAAATATAGTCTTGAAATATTTTTGTCGTGAAAACATAAATTTTATTTGAATAAATAAAATTTAAAGTCTCGGTTGTACGTTTTTATTCTAATTGCACAATCCGGATTTAACAAATAAAAATAAATAAATAAGGAAAAAGGAATAAACTAATGAAGAAAATTAAAAATATTGCAATCATTGCTCATGTGGATCACGGAAAAACCACTCTTGTTGACGCAGCACTTCAACAAACAGGAACTTTTAGAAAAAATCAGAAAATTGAAGAGAGGGTAATGGATTCTAATGATATAGAAAAAGAGAGAGGAATTACTATTTTTTCCAAAAACGCTTCCATCACATATAAAGATTATAAAATAAATATAGTGGATACTCCGGGACATTCTGATTTTGGAGGCGAAGTGCAAAGAATAATCAAGATGGTTGATTCTGTACTGCTTTTGGTTGATGCTTTTGAAGGGACAATGCCTCAGACAAAATATGTTTTGAAGAAATCATTGGAATCAGGATTGAAACCTATTGTAGTAATAAATAAAATTGACAGAGCCAACTGCCGACCTGAAGAAGTTCTTAATATGATATTCGATTTGTTTGTTGAACTGAATGCTGACGAAAAACAGCTTGATTTTCCTGTTGTTTATGCGTCTTCAAAAAGCGGTATTGCAAAGTATGAACTTGACGATGATTCTGATAATTTTGAACCGTTGCTGGAAACTATTATAAAATTTGCGCCTGATCCTGAAGGAGATAAAGATAAATCTTTTCAGTTTCTTACTTCAGCCATATCGTATGATAATTATTTAGGAAAATTAGGAACAGGGAAAATACATAATGGGACAATTAAAACAGGGGATGAAGTTGTTTTAATGAAACGAGATGGGAAAATAGAACCATTTAAAATTACCAAAATATTTACATATGAGGGATTAAAAAAAGTTGAGATAAAAGAAGCCGAAGCAGGAGAAATAGTTACAATAGCAGGTTCTTCAAGTATAGATGTTGGTGAAACAGTCGCTGACAAGGAAAATCCTGAATCGCTTCCTTCAATAGAGATTGATGAACCTACCATATCAATAACGTTTATGGTAAATAATTCTCCGTTTTCAGGAAGAGAGGGTAAATATGTAACTTCAAGGAATATAGGTGAACGTTTAAAAAGAGAACTGCAATCCAATGTAAGTTTGGTTGTAGAGGAAACAGAATCGTCAGATTCTTTTATAGTAAAAGGCCGCGGTGAACTCCAACTTGCGATTTTAATAGAAAATATGAGGCGTGAAGGTTATGAGTTCCAGGTATCGAAACCTAAAGTAATAATTAAGGAAGAAGACGGTGTGAAAAAAGAACCGATGGAATATGTTGTAATAGATGTGGAAGAGAATTATGTTGGAGCTGTAATAGAAAAATTAGGAATCAGAAAATCTGAATTAGTAAATATGGTGCAAAGCGTAGACGGTTATGCAAGACTTGAGTTCATAGCGCCAAGCCGCGGGCTTATAGGATTCAGAAATGAATTTTTAACGGATACTCGCGGGACTGGAATTATGAATCATGTTTTTTATAAGTATGATGTTTATAAAGGGGAAATATCAAGAAGAAGCAGAGGAGTATTGATAGCTCATGAAACAGGAGTTTCAGTAACATATGCACTTGATATGTTTCAGGACCGCGGCAGATTTTTTATTGATCCTGGCGTAGAAGTTTACGAAGGCATGATTATAGGAGAACATAACCGTGAAAACGATATAGTTATAAATATATGTAAAACCAAAAAACTCACGAATATGCGAGCTTCCGGAACCGACGACGCGGCAAAAATAGCGCCGGCTGTCAAATTTAGTCTTGAACAGTCTCTTGAATATATTGAAGACGATGAACTTCTTGAAATTACTCCGTTAAATATAAGAATGAGGAAAAAACTGTTAAAAGAAACAGACAGGAAAATTTATGCAAAAAGAAATGCGGAATAATTTTTTAAAACTCGAATTTTTGAAAGATGCGGTTTGATTTTAAAAAGTTAAAATCCGCATCTGAGTTTTTCATTTAAGCGTTTGATGTTGTTTTTTAAATTTTCGGATAAATCATGTGTTTGAATTTTTTTCATTTCAAAATTAAATAAATCGAATTGAACAGTATGACTTAATATTTCATTCAATTCAGACTTTGAAAGATGTAAAAGTAATTCTGCCCCATCTTTTTCTTCTAATTTGTTTAACTCCGTTTTAATATTATTGATTAATTCGTTTAATCTTTTTTTTGAAAGTATGAAATCATTTTTTTTGAAATCTGATTTAGATATAATATTTTTACAATAAAGTTTTACTGCTTTTTCAAAATCAAGAAGTTTAATATTGTTTTTCAATATACCTGCGTTTGTACAATTTATATAATTCCCTTTTTTATCAGCAAATTCAAGTTCAAACCAATTTTTAAAATTAATCAAAGTTTCAGAAGTATACACATAATTTTCATTGATATCACGGCAAGCTACAGCATTTCTATTTTCTTCAAAAAAAATTGTTTCATTAGTTAAAAATTTATTTAATCCGGAATATTTATTTTCGATTTTTGAAGTTGATATGCAATGAGAATTATTTTTTGTGAAAGCTAAATCCTGTCCAATGAAAATAATAGGATCGCATTCTGCTTCGCGGACAGCAGAAAATAAGGATGTTGCCACTGACCCGCCTGATTTTATAAAACTAAGGAGTACAGAGTTATGTTCAAGATAGTTATCCAACGGAGAATATGAATTGAAAAAAAATTTATCTGATTCTTTGAATTCAGATAAAATATTCGGGTTTACGATTATAGTGGTAATCAGTTTTATATATTTATTTCCCAATCCTCTGACAAGCATATAATTGTCGTGTTGAGAATCCACTGTTCCGACAAAATCAGGAATTATATTTTCTTTTAATAATGCGCTTAATGCAGTATCTACACAGAATATATAGAAATAATCTCTGTATTTTTTCAGTGTACAAAGACTGGATGAAAGCGAAGGACCTGCTGATACAATTACTGCAGGTTTGCCGCAACAAATTTGTTTTATACATTTAATATCATAAGATTCAGTAAGATATTTAAGATTGTCAAACGAATTGTTTATCCATTCATAGCCATAATTACCGGTCGTAGCAAGATTTGAAAACGTAAATTTTAAAAAATCAGATATGCAGCTGACAACCGATTTATAATATTTTTCATCAAGTTTGACAGAATTAAGATTAGTTATGATTTTTGTTTTGAAAAAATTTCTGAAGTTAATATATTTTGAAATACAGTATGTTATATCTGTTTTATTACCTTCACATAAGATTTCAATATTGTCGGAATTTATGTTTAAAATCGATTTATTAGATTCAAATAAATTATATATTTCATGAAACCGTTCAAAAACTATTATTTTTGATTTTTTAGGTGCTGCGGATAAAATACTTTTTAAATGATATCCAATACCAAGACCCACTAAAATTATTACATCTTTATCAGATAAATCAAATTGATTTATGAATCTGTCTGCTTCGCGCTGCGGGTCATAAAGACTATGAAGAGAAATTCGTTCGTTCCCGATTGATACCGGTTTTAAAACCGGCACTCCTGATTTCGAATAAATTACTTCAAAATTCAGCATAATATATTTAAATTAGACATTTCGAAATTTAATGTTTGAATTTGATACGGTAACAAATTCTTTTATATAATCGTCGTCAGGAATTATTTTTTCGAAATCATTTTTTTTTCCGAAAAAATGGCATTTTCCTCTATTGAGCAATAAGATTTTGTCTGAGATAAGGAGAGCACTGTTGATGTCGTGAGTTATTACGACTAAAGTTATTTTAAATGCTTCTCTAATTTTTAAAATCAGTTTATTAATTTCGTTTGTAATTAATGGATCAAGACCTGAATGAGGTTCGTCAAAAAATAATATTTTAGGGTCCATTATTATAGCTCTTGCAAGAGCAGCTCTTTTTTTCATTCCTCCTGAAAGTTCTGATGGCATAGAAAATTCTGTTTTTTCAAGCCCCACCCATTTTAATTTTAGTTTGATCATTATTTTTTTTAATTCATCATCTAAATCAGTCATTTCATCAAGAGGCAATTTTAAATTTTCATAAATGTTTAATGAATTCAATAATGCACCGGATTGAAATAAAACTCCGATTTTCTTATAATAATTTTTAATTTTAATTTTGTCGTTAAAATCAAGTATTTCATTATCAACTGTAATTATGCCTTTTTCCGGTTTTTCAAGAGCAAGCATGTTTTTGAATAATGTGGTTTTTCCGCATCCGCTTTGTCCGAGTATAACGAGAATTTCATTGGAATTTACAGTAAAACTGATGTTTTCAAGAACATAATGCGGTTCACTGTTATATTTGAAATACAAATTGGAAATATTAATTATTTCTGAGGATGAAATCATTTTATTTTATCAGAAAATTTTGTCCGATTCTAAACGCAGTTAAATTGATATCAAGTATTTTTTGAGGAAGAGTTTCTGTTAAGGTCTGTTTCCAGATTTTTTCATCAATTGATAAAAATGAAGATAAAGCTCCAAGCATTATAGTGTTGACAGTTTTTGGATTTCCTGATGATTCAGCTAATTTCATAATATTAATTAGATGATAATCATATTTTTTTGCCTTCATAACTTCTTCAATATTTCCCGGATAAGAAAATTTCCCGGAATTTACAGAGGCAGGAGATATCTCCATATCAGAAATAATTAATTTTGTTTTAGTTCCTGCGTAATCTAAATATCTTAAAATTTCCATTTTTTCAAAAGATAAAATGAAATCAGCGTCATTTTTACCTATCAGCGGCGAACAAACTTTTTTTCCGAATCTTATGTAGCTTACAACGCTTCCGCCTCGCTGACTCATACCATGAACTTCGCTTTGTTTCACATCAAATCCTGAATTTAATGCTGCTTCAGACAATAATTTACTGGCAAGAATAATTCCCTGACCGCCGACTCCGCATATTAAAATGTTTGTTATTTTGTTATCGTTCATTTAAACAACCTGCCTGATTTTTAAAAACACAATATTAATATATATTTTTTTTATTTCAAAATAATCCCGAAAATAATTCGAAAATGTTATTATTTTATTTTGTTCTATTCAATGTACAAATATTGTTTTATTAAATTAATTTTTAAAGGATTAATTAAAGGAATATTATATAGTTCGTCTATTGAATTAAAACCCTGCTGTTTTTTTTCTGACATTAAATAAGTCTTATACCTGTCAATTAATTCTGCAGTAACATTATCGCATCCTGGAATTTTGAGCAATTGTTCTAAAGTTATTGTTTTTAAGTTATATACCGGAAAATTAAAATTTTTTTGCTGATCTGGTGATATATCTGACGGGACAGGAGGAACAGGAATTGATTCTTGAGCCGGAACAGCTTCTGGCATTGGAATTAATTCTGGGGCAGGAATTGGTTCCTGCTGAAATTGATAAGGTTCTTGAACAGCAGCCGATGACTGTTCAGGTAATGGGGGAACAGGAATAGCTTCTTGGATATCATTTTGAAAAGGAGGAATCGGTATGTTTGAAGATGTTTCTTTATTGTTTTGAGGCATAACATTAACCTGAGGTATTTTATTTATATAATCATTAATTTTTTTATCGAGTTCAGGATCTTTAGGTTCAGAACTAAAATAGTGTTTGTAAATAAAATATGCGGCAGCTCCAACAGCTATTGCAGTAGAACTGTATATGACAGCTTTCTTAATAAATTGTGATTTTTTATAATCTTTATATTTTTCAAATCCATAATATCCTGCTGCGCCTATAGCTGTTAATCCGGTTAATCCATAAACAACAGGCTTAACATAACTTTTTTTTTCGGTATTTTCATTATTTTCTTTTAAACTTTCTTTGTCGCAGTCATCGATTTTTTTGCAATTGTCGGATTCGTTGATTTCATTGCCGCAATTGTCAGCATCTATAAGTTCGCCGCAATTATTTTCAGAAGAATCGTGCTGAATATGAGTTTTATTTAAATTGACATCTTCGCGATTTTTTTTGTTTTGAGTAATTTTTTCAATTTTCAGATTTTCTGATTCGGATTTGTTTGTAATATATTTTTTTTTATTTTCAGCAACTTTTTTGTCTGCATCAGGTTTGACAGATTCAGTTTTATGTTTTTCCAATTCGGATTTATAGGCTGAATTCACTAATTCTGCCTGAATGTTGTTGCCCATTGAAATATAAACTGAAGCAAGGTCGTCATAAGCTGGTTTAAACAGCGGATTTACAGATATGGACTTGTTGAAAAAATATATTTTTTGCTGAACTGACGATAATTGTTTTCCTATATTATAAAAATAATTATCTAATTCTTCGGCTGACGCTGTCTGCATCATTAGTAAAAAACAAATTGATGAGACTGCAAAAATTTTTTTTAATAACATTTTGTTCCTCCGCAAAAATAATATACCATATAACTCTTTTAAAATTTTAATTATTTCATGTTTTTTATTACAAAATTTAATTGTAACCCATAAAAATAATAAAATCAACAAATATTTATTGATAATTTTGAAGGTTATGTCCGCAGAATTTTTTCCAGCACATATTGCGTTCCTGTTGAGAAATGCAATTCATATCAATTTTTGAATCTATTCCGTTCCAGATTGCCCCGCAATAAAGTTCAGTCCAAAAATGTGCAAGTTTTTCAGGGGACAGGTAACCCCATTTCCGCATTGGTTTATATCTTGAGTAAATTAATTGAGCTATGTCTTTTGGATGCCAACCTTTTTTGTCAAGTATTCTTATTATTCCTTGAAGATAAAAAGGTTTTAACAGGTTATCGTTTGGAGTTTCCATTGCTGCTGCATAACACGGCGGCAGTTCGCGTATAACGTTGTCAATATTAAAATTAGGATTTGTTTCAGTAGTATAATATTTTTCATCGAACGTTTTATGAAAATTGTATAACCGGGTTTTTTTATAATCATTTATAACTTTTTTCCATGGTTCGATGTTTCTTGGAAGTTTAGTGTCAGCGGAATTAGCATATTCAACAGTGTAATCAAAATGTTTATTATCATTCCTTCTTCTGATATTCATCAGATCATTGAGGTTAGGAGTAAAGCTCATTTTAGGCCAATAACGCGGAATACACGTACAAATAGGGACATTGTTTGCCAGCCATTCACCCACTTTCCAGCGAAGAACTTTGTGTTTTTGATATGTAGAAAACGGAATTCTGATGCTTCGAGCATAAACAGGATCTGAATATAATGTTACATCAAGAGATATAGCCTCCTGGCCTTCATTATAAATTCCTTTTCCTGCAGGACCTGTTGGAATATCAGAAAAAATTACAGGGATAATTTTTTCTCCGTCAGCTCTTTTTTTATCGCATTCCTGTATGATTTTATGGGTCAGGAACTGAATTAGTCTGCATGCTCCGCTGAAAGCTTTACCTATATTTAGAGGAACCTCACCGCCTATCTTGTATTTTCTGAATTGATATTTTCTTATTGTAGTATGTTCGAGCGCCCCGATATTTTCAAGGAGATGATGTTCGTATTCAAAAGGCCAGATACAAGTGAAATGATACCCCTGACCTGTCATGGTTATTAAAAGTTCAAGTCCGTATTCATCAAACACTTTTTTTATTATTTGATATACAGGTTCTATTTTATAAAAAGTTTTATAAGGATTTGCATGCACTTCTCCCGGATAACTTAAATTAAAATATTCTATATCAAGGGCAAGCATAGTTCCGTCATCGCGCCATAATGAACAGAATATGTCAAGACCTTTTTGTTTTGTCATTTCAAATATTTGTTCAAATACCGAACTTGACCAATAACCTTTTTCATTGCCTTTCCATACTTCAGATTCTCCGAAACCTATACTGTATCGC